>CANKGI010000078.1 GCA_947481365.1 Bacteroidota bacterium
AATAAATTGCGTTCGGTACATTTTGAAACTGCTGAAAATGGTTTTGCTGTTGGCGATAACGGAACCATTTTGAAATACGAAAATGGTACATGGATACAAATGCCAGTTAATGTAAGCGCTCCCGAAAATATAAAACTTAGAAGTGTATTTGTATTGAGCGATAAATTGGCTTGGGCTGCAGGTGATAAAGGTGTATTATTAACCTACAACGGAAAAGAATGGACAACGAGTAGAGAGAAAATTGTAAATGGTATATTAACTAAAATTTGGTTTACCAGTGCTGGCACTGGCTGGGCATGCGGACAAAATAGCTTTATGAATTTTGAAGCTGCTGCCATTGACGATGAAATAAATGTTAGAATTGCCAGCGAACAAAAAGAAGTTCCGGTACACCAAGCTTCGGTTGTAAAATAATCCTTAACAAATCATATTGAAATCCCGATCTAGTTGGTCGGGATTTTTTTTTGAGTATTTGGCTGCTATTGTATTTTGTATCGTTATAATCTATTTTTGAATAGCAATTTTTAATACATGAAAACACAATTTATAACTGACGATACCGGCAAAAAAATGGGTATTTTGTTACCAATTAAAGAATACAACCGAATGCTTGAAGAGTTGGATGAATTTGAGGATGTTAAACTATATGATAAAGCTAAAAGAGAAGATGATGGCGAAAGAATAACTCTTTCTGAATATGTAAAAAACAGAAAAAAGAAAAATGCCTAAATTTTAATACGCACACGAACGTGACGTTCGCGTGAACATTAGGGAAATAACTATAAAAAATAATGTATCATAAAAGTAATCTCGGTTCTATTATTGGTGGAATATTATATTTTGGATTTTTTATATCAGGATTTCTTTTTACAATTGGGTTATGTATTTATGAAATATGTATCGGTAATTGGAAATTCTTTAAAGAAGAACCTGAAGTATTTTTCATTTTAGGCTTTATTATATTTTTATTTATTGTTATCAAAGAACCATTCAAGAAAAAAGATAAAGTTATTAAAGACTGAAGTATCTCATCAATTAATAACATAAAGTGAATATCTAACGTCCTGAAATAATCTAAGCAAACCTATGAGCAGTCTTCGTCAACTCTTCGGGCGAAAGACTTTTAAAATAATCATAAGTTATTTTCAATCCTTCTGCCCTATTTACTTTTGGTTCCCATCCTAATAATTTTCTTGCAAGTGTAATATCAGGCTGGCGTTGTTTTGGGTCATCGGTTGGCAAATCCTTATACACCATTTTTTGTTTGGTGCCAGTTAGTTTTATTATTTCTTCGCCAAATTGTTTAATGGTAATTTCATCGGGGTTTCCAATATTTACAGGCGATGCATAATCGCTCATCAGTAAACGGTAAATACCTTCTATCAAATCATCTACATAACAAAACGAACGTGTTTGTGAACCATCACCAAAAACTGTTAGGTCTTCGCCACGCAATGCCTGCCCAATAAATGCTGGCAACACACGTCCATCATTCAGTCGCATACGCGGGCCATACGTATTAAAAATTCGCACAATGCGTGTTTCAACTTTATGATACGTATGATAAGCCATGGTAATGGCTTCCTGGAATCGTTTGGCTTCATCGTATACACCACGCGGACCAACAGGGTTTACGTTTCCCCAGTATTCTTCGTTTTGCGGATGAACTGTTGGATCACCATATACTTCTGATGTAGATGCAACAAGAATTCTTGCTTTTTTTTCCTTTGCTAATCCCAAACAATTGTGTGTACCAAGTGAACCCACTTTTAATGTTTGAATGGGAATTTTTAAATAATCGATAGGACTTGCCGGTGAAGCAAAATTTAAAATATAATCCAGCTCTCCTTGAACGTGAATGAATTTGCTTACATCGTGCTCAACAAATTCAAATTCTTTGTATTTAAAAAGATGTTCGATGTTTTTTATATCTCCGGTAATCAAATTATCCATACCGATTACATCGTAACCTTCTTTAATAAATCTGTCGCAAAGATGAGAGCCTAAAAATCCTGCAGCCCCTGTTATTAGTATACGTTTGTTAGTCATTTTCGTTTGAGGTTTGGGTGTTTGAAGTTTGATTGTCGTTTGATTTAAATTTGATTCCTTTTATTTCTGATGTTCTTAAATAGTTCATCAAACCTGTAATTTTTGCTTTTGTTTCGTTTGCACTTTGATATGTTTTTTGAAATTCTACTTCGGTAATGTATCCATTATCAAGTGCACGATATAATTGTGATTGTGTTTCTCCGCAAGAAGCTTTTGCGATTGAAAGAAATTGTGAGAATTCTTTTTTGCCTTCTCTGTCAAAACCTTCTGCAATATTATCCATTACCGAACCAGATGAATTTCTTATTTGACTAATTAGACCAAAATCTTTTGAGAAGTTTTGATTGTTTATATAGCTGTTAATTTCTTTGCATAATTCTCTGGCTTTTTGCCATGCTTCAATATCCTCAAATCTTTTAAAAGTAGCCATACTATAGATTATACAATAACATCAAACTACAAACTTCAAACATTAAACTGTTTTTATTCCAATGCAATAATAATCGAATCCTCTTTCCTTCATTTCTTCCACTTCGTAAATATTTCGTCCGTCAAAAATCACTTTGTTCTTCATCAGTTTTCCCATCACATCAAAATCAGGTGATCTGAATTCGGGCCATTCGGTTGCAACCAATAATCCATCAGTATCAATTAAAGCTGCATTCGGATTTTTGCAATATGTTATTTGTTCGCCCAATGTTTTTTTAGCTTCGTGCATGGCAACCGGATCATATGCTTTTACATTTGCTCCTGCGGCAAGTAATTTTTCGATAATCACCAATGAAGGTGCTTCGCGCATATCATCTGTTTTAGGCTTAAATGAAAGTCCCCAAAGCGCAAAAGTTTTTCCTTTTATCTGTCCTTTAAAATGTTTCATCAGTTTATCGAACAAAACTGATTTTTGGTTATCGTTCACTTCTTCAACCGCATTTAAAATGCGCATGTTGTAACCATGTTCATCAGCAGTTTTAATTAAAGCTTTCACATCTTTAGGAAAACACGATCCACCATAACCAATTCCGGGATAAATAAATTTATTACCTATTCGCACATCACTACCTATTCCTTTTCTTACAAGGTTTACATCAGCACCCATTATTTCGCAAAGGTTTGCAATGTCATTCATAAAGCTGATTTTGGTGGCAAGCATTGCATTTGCAGCATACTTGGTCATTTCGGCTGAAGGAATATCCATAAAAATAATTGGATGACCATTTAATAAAAATGGTTTGTAAAGTTTCTTCATGATTTCCTCAGCACGTTTTGTTTCAACTCCAATAACAATTCTGTCGGGTTTTAAAAAATCATCAATAGCTGCACCCTCTTTTAAAAATTCGGGATTTGAAGCCACATCAAATTCAATATTCAGATTTCGTTTTGTGATTGATGCTTGAACAGATGCTTTCACTTTTTCTGCAGTTCCTACTGGTACTGTACTTTTGGTAACGACAACACCATAGTGATTCATATGCTGACCAATTTCGGAAGCTACACCCAAGACATATTTTAAATCGGCACTGCCATTTTCACCTGGAGGGGTTCCTACTGCAATAAATGCTACATCACATCCTGCAATACTATCGGCAAGACTTGTAGAAAAATGCAAACGATCGGCTTCAACATTTCGCTGAACCATTTCTTCCAAACCTGGTTCGTAAATTGGCAAAATGCCTTCTTTCAAATTATCAATTTTCTTCTTGTCGATATCAATACAAGTTACATCAATACCTACTTCGGCAAAACAGGTTCCGGTAACTAATCCAACATATCCGGTACCAACTACAACTATTTTCATTTATTAATCGATTACAGTTTTATTATTTATTACAAAATTCAATAACATTCGACACAATGTATGTCAATTGTTCCTTATCCATTTCGGTGCTTATTGGAAGCGAAATTACATGTTTACACAAATCTTCGGTAATTGGTAATTCCTTTTCGGTTTTATATGCTTTTTGAAAGTGTAAAGGAATAGGATAATACACCATGCTCGGAATGTTTTTCTCTGCTAAAAATTTCCTCAACTCGTCTCTATCGTTGTTCTTCACTTTTAAAGTATATTGATGAAAAACATGATTTGAATGAGGTACTCGTTTAGGAATTTTAATATTTGTCAATCCTATCAAAGCATTGTCATAAAAATCGGCAACTTCATTTCTTGATTTTGCATAATCGTCAAGATAATTCAATTTGATATTGAGAATTGCAGCTTGTATTGTGTCGAGTCTAGAGTTTACACCTATTTCGTCATGCTGGTATTGAACACTCTGCCCATGATTGGCCATCATTTTTAATCGTTTAGCCAATTCATCATCATTTGTAAACATGGCACCTCCATCGCCCATGCATCCTAAATTTTTTGAAGGAAAAAACGAAGTAGCTCCAATTGTTCCAATGGTACCAGCTTTCATTTTTTTTCCATCATTAAATGTATAATCCGCACCAATAGCTTGAGCTGTATCTTCAATCACATACAAATGATGCTTGGCTGCAATTGCCATAATTTGTTCCATATCGGCACACTGTCCAAATAAATGTACCGGCACAATGGCTTTGGTTTTAGAAGTTATTGCAGGTTCAATTTTGCTAATATCAATCAGAAATGTTTCAGGATTTACATCAACCAAAACAGGTTTTAATTTTAACAGAGCTATTACCTCAGCTGTTGCCACGTATGTAAAAGCAGGTAAAATCACTTCATCACCCGGCTGAAGATTCAATGCCATCATAGCTATTTGCAGGGCATCAGTTCCATTTGCACAGGGAATTACATTTTTTACTGAAAGATATGTTGAAAGATTTTCTGAGAATTGTTTTACTGCCGGACCGTTAATAAACTGAGCCGACTCTATTACCTCAATCACTGCTTTATCAATTTTATCTTTTATTTTTTGATACTGCGATTGCAAATCAACCATTTGAATACTTTTCATCATTATTTATTGCCAAAAAGGCAAATATAAATGAATCGTGCTCTAAGTAAATATAAAAGTTCTTATTTTTGAAAAGTAATGAATCGACAAAAAAGAACACACCTGATTATTTTATTTATAGCTACTTTGTTTGCTAGTCAAGCTTCAGCGCAGGAAATTAAAACAACTGAAAAACCTATTTCCAATAAAATTCTCAACTTTCAGTTTCACTATTCTTATGCTTTTACGGGTGGTGAATTAGCCCAAAGATTTGGACCAATTCATAACATTGGTTTCGGAGGTCTTTTAAAAACCACACATAATTGGCTTATCGGAATTGATGGAAGTTACCAGTTTGGCAGCAACGTTGACGAAAATATTTCGAGCAGAATTCTAAGTAATATCAGTAACAGTTCAGGAGCCGTATCAAATAATGCTGGAAATTCATCGGTGTTAAGTATTGGCGAAAGAGGATTGAATTTTTTTGTAAAAGGAGGAAAAGTTATTCCGATATTTTTAACCAGTAATTTAAACTCAGGAATAGTAATTATGGCAGGTGGAGGTTTTGTATCTCATATGGTAAACATCAGTACTTCAGCCAATGTACCAACTTTAACTGATGATCTAAAAAGAGGATACGACAGATTAACTATGGGATGGGCAGCAAATCAGTTTGTAGGTTATTATTTTCAAGGGAAAAATAGATTTATAAATTTCTATGTAGGTGTTGATGTTATTGAAGCTTTTACTAAAAGTGTAAGGGGTTACAACTATGACGAAAGAGCTTTTGACAATGCCAGTCGTACTGATATTTTTTATGGCCCTCGTTTTGGCTGGATGATTCCTATTTACCTGAATACAAAAGAACAAGAAGAGTTTTTTTACAAATAAATGATCTTACATTTTATAGGTTTCATTTTATACAATATTGCCATTCCGTTATACGGAATGCTGGTAAAGTTTGCTTCTTTTTTCAACCCGAAAGCAAAACTGTTCATACAGGGTAGAAAAGGTATTTTCAATACCATTTCAGATAAGCTAATAAACGAAAAAGCTGAAAGAATTTGGTTTCATTGTGCTTCTCTTGGTGAGTTTGATCAAGCATTGCCGGTTATCGAATTGATAAAAAAAAACAATCCAGAATATAAGATACTCGTTACATTTTTTTCGCCTTCTGGGTACGAATCACGAAAGAACCACAAATCGGTTGATTACATATTTTATCTTCCATTAGACAGCTATTCGAACGCAAAACAATTTATTCAAATTGTTCGTCCAGTAAAAGCATTTTTTGTAAAATATGAATTCTGGTATTACTTCTTAAACGAACTGAACAGAAACAATATTCCATTTTATTTGCTTTCATGTAATTTCAATTCTGATCATCAATTTTTTAAATGGTATGCCTCATTTTTCAGAGGAATACTTAAGCGATTTGAAATTATTTTCGCTCAAAACGAAACAACCCAAAAGCTTCTAAATGCAAATGGTATACAAAATGTTATTGTAAGTAAAGACACTCGTTTTGATAAAGTATACAGGCATATTCATGATTTACCTTTATTGCCAATCATAGCGTTATTTAAACAAAATAAATTGCTTATTACTGCTGGCAGTTCCTATGAAAAGGAAGCAACTTTGCTCCACGATTTTCTATTAAAATCAGAACAAAACATTAAACTAATTCTAGCTCCTCACGAAATCGACAAGGCTCATATAGATTTTCTTCTTGATTTATATAAAGATAAAAAGACGCTTTTATATTCAGATGCTAATGAATTAAACATTCAGCATTCAGATGTGCTCATTATTAATAATATCGGTCTGCTGTCTTCCATTTATAGGTATTCAGATATCGCATTTATTGGTGGAGGATTTGGCAAAAAAGGGCTACACAATATGCTCGAAGCTGCTGCTTATGGTATGCCTATAATATTCGGACCTAAAAATATTGATCGTTTTCCCGAAGCTCAAATGTTTATTGATAATCAAGTTGCTTTTGTTATCAATGATATGGCAAGCTGTTCGATTGTATTAAATAAATTAATCAACGATTCTAACAAGCGAATACACATCTCTTCTATAGCCAGGGGAATAATTTCCGAAAATGTTGGCGCTTCGCAAATTGTGTACGACCGTATATTTTGTAACCAGTAAATGTTTCTCAGCTAATTATCAGCAAATTATACAATTTATAAAATAAACTAACTAATATTCGATATAAACAAACTATTTTGCAGCCGAATTAACACATATGGTATTTAAAAATATCATTAGTTAGTTCGAAATATTGAATATTAACCTTAGTCAAATTATTGTGTTCTTTGTTATTTGTTCGAATCTAAAATTACTATTAGTTTATGTAAATAAACGATAAGTATATTTTCAATAAATAACACAGCAAAATTTCCTCTAAAGTTAAAAGTAAAAACAGCCAGTCTCACAATGGGCATTGCTTCACATTACAATTCAATATGAATATTACCACACATAACTAAAGAATCAATAAAGATCTTTTAGTTAATTAAACAATATTCAGCTTTCGTGAGTAAGGTTGAACATAAACCGGGTTAGCATAATGCGCCCGGTTTTTTTATTTAAACTGCATTTATTTTATTTAAACTGCGCTTAAAAGATGATTAATGACAGTTATCGATTTTTTTGACAATGATAATCAGTTAGTTAAAATGAATTAACTTTTTTACGATTTAAATTAACTTTTTTCTTATTTACACTACATACATTTGTGTACGAAATATATCAATAATTAAAGTTTAACCCTTAATCATAATATCATGAAAACCTTAGTCACTATCACCTTAGCAGCAGTATTATTTACCTCATGCACAAAGCCAACACCTGATGTTTCTGTAAGCAGTAAATCATCAGCACCTAATCAAACTATCCAAATTGCAAACATGTCATTTGGAGGAGATGTAACTTATATTAAGATGAATGGAGTGGGAACAAAAGATTGTTGCACACCTGTTTCAAAAAACATGCTTATTGACGATAAATCATTTTGCTTTAAATATACCGAAGTGGGTAATTACAGTATCGAAGTAATAGTTGAATCAACATCTTACTTTGGAGGAACAGAAACTACAACTAAATCGGAATATATCAGTATAATCGACCCTAATGCAATACCTATTCCACCGGTAACACCATCTTTAGATAAAAACAATAAACACTTAAACAATAATTCGAATGAAGTAGTTGCTCCTCCAATGGTAACTATCCCTTCAAAAGATGATCAAAATATTTCTCACGACACTAAAAAATTGTGGGATAGATAATGATGACGTTTGCAATTATTTGGATATTGTTTTATATAAAATCGAATTTCAAAAAATTGAACTTCATCAAACACAGAAACAAACACAAAGAATTATATCAATGAATAAAGTTTGAATATCAGGTTTAATAATAAAAGAAATGCTCATTGCAATTAAGCGCAATGAGCATTTCTTTTTGAAGTTAGTTCAAATGACATTTTTCAGTTTTTTACCTCATCAAAAAAGATAAATTTGCGTTCCTTAATTTTTGAGAATCAATTTAGAAATTATATGCAAATCAAAACAAATCATTCCGACAAATTTATTAACCGTCACATTTCTCCTCTTGCAAAAGATACAGAGTCAATGTTGAAAACGATTGGAGTAAAATCACTCGACCAGTTGATCGAAGATACCATACCATCGCATATCCGACTGAAAGAAAAAATGAAACTGCCTGCTGCAATGACAGAACAGGAGTTACTAACTGAAGCCAATGCCATCGCTTTAAAAAATAAAGTTTATAAAAACTATTTAGGCCATGGTTATTATGGAACGTTTACACCAAACGTTGTGCTAAGAAACATATTAGAAAATCCAGGATGGTATACAGCTTATACTCCATATCAGGCAGAAATTGCACAAGGTCGTTTGGAAGCATTGCTGAATTACCAAACCATGATTATCGACCTTACAGGAATGGAGATTGCAAACGCATCTCTACTTGATGAGGCTACGGCAGCTGCTGAAGCAATGCACATGCTGCATGTAGAAAGCAAAAAAGAAAATGCCAATAAGTTCTTCGTTTCACAAGAATGTTTTGCGCAAACTATTGATGTTTTAAAAACTCGCGCACTACCTGTTGGTATTGAGCTGGTAATTGGTGATCACAATACGGTAAAATTGGATGATACATTCTTCGGGGCAATCATTCAGTATCCTGCAGGTTACGGTTCTGTTAATGATTACTCGGAGTTTATGGCGAATGCCGCAAAAAATAATGTAATGGTTGCTGTTGCTGCCGATTTATTAAGTCTTACCTTATTAACTCCTCCGGGTGAATGGGGTGCTGATGTTGTTGTTGGTTCTTCACAGCGATTTGGAGTACCAATGGGATATGGTGGACCTCATGCAGGTTTCTTTGCAACCAAAGATGCTTACAAACGCCAAATGCCAGGTCGTATCATTGGTGTTTCAATTGATTCGCAAGGTAACAGAGCATTGCGTATGGCACTTGGAACCCGCGAGCAACATATCAAACGCGAAAAAGCTACATCAAACATTTGTACTGCTCAGGTATTACTTTCGGTAATGGCCAGCATGTATGGTGTGTATAACGGACCCGAAGGTGTGAAAGGAATTGCAGCACGTATTCACGGGCATGCAACAAACTTAAGCAATGCATTAAATGCTAACGGACTTAAACAATTAAATAAATACTTCTTTGATACATTAAAATTAGAAGTTGCTGATGCAAATAAAGTTGTTGAGGCCGCTTTGAAAGCTGAAATCAACATTCTTAAAGTTGATGATAAACACATTTGTATTTCTGTTGACGAAACGCATACCGAAAAAGATATTGAATTATTGGTAAATGTATTGACGGGTAAAAATGTCGACTGTAAACTGTCGACTGTCGACTTAAATTGGCCTGCATCATTAATTCGCAAGTCAGCATACATGACTCATCCTGTTTTCAATTCTTACCATAGCGAGCACGAAATGTTGCGTTATATTAAAGAACTGGAAGCTAAAGATCTTTCGCTTTGCCATTCGATGATTGCTTTAGGCTCGTGTACCATGAAACTGAATGCAACAGCCGAAATGATACCAGTTACCAATCCAGCTTTCGGAAATATACATCCATTTGTTCCAAGAAATCAGGCTGAAGGTTACACGCAAATATTTGATGAATTAAGCGAATACTTAAAACAGATTACAGGCTTTGCCGGAATATCATTGCAACCAAACTCGGGTGCTGCCGGTGAATATGCAGGTTTGATGGTTATTCGCGAATACTTTAAATCAATCGGACAATCACATAGAAACATCGTATTGATTCCTTCATCGGCTCACGGAACAAATCCTGCGAGTGCTGTGATGGCAGGAATGAAAGTGGTAGTAACCAAAACACTTGAGAACGGTTATATTGATATCGAAGATCTTCGTGCACGTGCCGAAGAACATAAAGATAATTTAGCCTGTTTGATGGTTACTTACCCATCGACCTACGGAATTTTTGAAGAAGGAATTATTGATATCTGCTCGATGATTCACCAACATGGCGGACAAGTTTATATGGACGGAGCAAACATGAATGCTCAGGTTGGATTAACCAGTCCTGCTACAATTGGAGCCGATGTTTGCCATTTAAATCTTCATAAAACATTTTGTATTCCGCATGGTGGCGGTGGACCAGGAGTTGGACCAATTGGTGTTGCAAAACATCTTGTTCCGTTTTTACCCGGACATGCCGTTGTAAAATTTGCAGGAGACAAAGCAATGACAGCTGTATCGGCTGCTCCTTGGGGAAGTGCATCTATTCTGATGATATCATATGCATACATTCGCATGATGGGAACCGAAGGGTTGGAACTGGCTACAAAATATGCCATACTTAATGCCAATTATATTAAAGCCCGTTTAGAAAAACATTACCAAATTCTGTATTCGGGAAGTAAAGGACGTTGTGCCCACGAAATGATTTTGGATACACGTATTTTCAAACAAGCTTCGGGAATTGAAGTGGGCGATATTGCAAAACGTTTGATGGATTATGGTTTCCATGCTCCTACTATTTCATTCCCTGTTGCCGGAACAATTATGATAGAGCCAACCGAAAGTGAACCAAAATCGGAACTCGATCGTTTTTGCGATGCCATGCTTTCGATACGCAATGAAGTGGAAGAAGTGATAAACGGTGTTGCCGATAAAACCGACAATGTGTTGCACAATGCTCCACATACATCAGCAATGGTTATAGCTGATAATTGGAACCATGCATACAGCCGCGAGAAAGCAGCATTCCCTCTCCCATTTGTAAAGGCACATAAATTTTGGCCAACTGTTAGTAGGGTAAATGATACGTTTGGCGACAGAAACCTTGTGTGCTCATGTTTGCCAACCGAAGCTTACGCTACACAAAGCAGTAACTAAAGTTATCAAGTAAAAAGGATAAACATGCCTGCCGGTAGGCAGGGTAAAAATTAAAAAGAAGCGGTTATACGAAAGTGTGACCGCTTTTTTTATGCCATTACCAATTTACATTATTACATCAGTAATTTACATTTATTGACCTGCATCATGGTTTGAGTCATTTTTATTTCCTCCCTTCGATATACCACAATTATTGATTTTTATCAATTTACAAACTGCCTTATTACAGGTTGTAATCATTCTTATTTTATGAATTAACAATGATGGTATGCTAAAAAAACTGAAACTCTTCTTACTCTTCTTCGCTTTATTACTACTTTATAATTTTTCCATAGCACAAGAAAGTAAATGGCAATGGAAGTTTACAGGCAATGCCGGAATTTACGGTGACTTTTACTCGATGACATCGGATACTCCTGGAGCAGTTGCAGCAAGAAGACCTGGATCTGCCGGAAGATTGATGGTGAATACAACATTATCTTTTGGAGATTTTGCCATGCCTATTTCAATGATGTTATCTCCCGGGCAAAGCTCTGTTGTTTATCCAAATGTACCTTCAGGAAATTTAATCGACTATATAAGAAACCCCAATAACCGAATTGGTATTGCACCAAAATATAAATGGGCACAACTCATGTTGGGAACACAAGTGCCGCAATACTCAGAATTAAGCATTGGCGATTTACCAGTTTTTGGTGCGGGATTAAATTTATCTCCGGGCAAATTTCGATTTGCGTTTTTTGCCGGAACATCACAGTTAGCTATTAATGAAGATACCACCAAAGGCATACAAGGAATTTATGCTCGCAATATTTATTCGGCAAAAATTGGTTACGGAAAAGAAGAGGCAACACATGCTTACCTCATTGCTTCGATGATGGAAGATGATACCACATCATTACATAACAAACCTTTAAATACAATGCCACAAAAAGGAATA
>CANKGI010000079.1 GCA_947481365.1 Bacteroidota bacterium
ACGAAATACATTCTGAAATTAAATATTTCGATACCGGGTTGTTGGTATGAGTATGTATAGTACACCATGTATTTCGAATGGTCATTCTTATCGTTACCGCTTGCATTTAAACTATCGAGTAAATAAGCTTTAGGTATAAATGGTTTGTACTCGTTTGTTTGTTGCCCAAAATATTCAGCATCATTCAAAGTTATTTTTTCGTTGAATAGCAATTTTTCAACCTGCTTAAATTTTCCTTCACGTATGAGTCGTTCAGTTTTTGTGGCAATCGAAATTATTTTTTCTTCAGAAGAAGTTATCGGGTTTGCATTTTGATTTGGAATTTTTTCAGATGCTTTTCGAGTGTATATAAAATCATCTTGCACACCTTGTGCCTTTGTAAAAAAAGCAAACAGCAGTAAGAGAATTATGGCTAATGTTTTTTTCATTGAATGTTTCGTCAATCAAAATTATATATTTCTGTTACTATTTTTGCATAAAAAAAAAGCTGCTCATCTCTGAACAGCTTTTTTTTATGAGTCAGGTGGAAACACCTGACATTACAATTAGTCTTTCTTGTCTTTTTTATCAAAGTCGACAACAATTGGCGTTGCAATACACAATGAAGAATAAGTACCAACAACGATACCGATTAACAATGCAAATGCAAACCCGCGAATGGTTTCGCCACCAAATACGAAGATTGATAACAATACGAAGAATATAGTTAACGATGTATTGATTGTTCTGCTCAACGTACTATTTAAAGCGTAATTGATAACAGTGATTTTTTCATTCTTATCCAAATCAGCTTTGTTACGTTGTGTTAAATATTCACGAATCCTATCAAATACCACCACGGTATCTGTCATCGAATATCCCATTACAGTTAAAATTGCTGCAATAAAATCCTGATTGATTTCGAGTGAGAAAGGCATGATGTTTTCTAAAATAACAAACACACTTAATACAACCAGTACGTCATGAGCCAAAGCCGCAACCGCACCTAAACCATATTGCCATTTTTTGAAACGAATGAAGATGTAAAGGAACATGATGATACATGAAAGCAAAATTGCCCAAATGGCTTTTGTTTTAATATCGGCAGAAATGGTTTCACCCACTTTTTGCGAATTCATGATTTCATATTTCGTTTTCAGCGTTGATAATCCTTCTTTTAATTTTGCTTCCACATTGCTTTCGGCATTTTCCGAAGCATCATCAATTAAATACGAAGTAGTAATTTTATACTGACTAGAACTTCCGTAAGTTTTTACTTCGGGTTGCGAACCAAAAGGTGTAGCAAGTACATCACGAACTTGATCTGATGTCATTTCTTTTTCGAAACGAACTACATAAGTACGTCCACCTTTGAAGTCAACACCCATGTTAAATCCACCATGAATAAAGTAGAATATGATTCCAAGTGTGATAATACTTCCAGAGAACATGTAGTATAATTTACGTTTTGCAACGAAATCGATATTGATATTTTTAAATACATTTTCGGTTGCTGCTCTCCAAAGTGTAATAGCTTTTCCTTTGTTTAACTGCCATTCGAAAATTAAACGAGTGATAAATATTGCTGAGAACAATGAAGTACAAATACCAATAATCAACGTAGTAGCAAATCCTTGAATTGGACCTGTTCCGAAAACATAAAGAATGATACCCAATAATAATGTAGTAATGTTTGAGTCGAGGATGGAAGACATGGCATGAGAAAATCCATCGCTAATCGCATTTTTGATGCTCTTCGCATTGTGATGCATTTCTTCTCGAACACGTTCAAAAATCAAAATGTTCGCGTCAACCGACATACCAATTGTTAGTACAACCCCAGCAATACCCGGTAACGTTAATACCGCACCGAGCGAGGCAAGAACCCCGACCACAAAAAATACGTTTGCAAACAAGGCCACATCGGCAACTAAACCTGCGCTGTTATAATAAAATGCCATGAATGCAAGTACGATTAACAATGCGATTACGAATGAAGATAATCCTGAATGAATAGCTTCAGAACCGAGTGTAGGACCAACAATTGCTTCACCAACAATTTTTGTAGGTGCAGGCAATTTACCTGCTTTCAAAATGTTTGCTAAATCGGATGCCTCTTCTGCTGTGAAACTTCCAGTTATTGAAGAACGTCCGTTAGGAATTTCATTTTGAACATTAGGTGCAGAATAAACTACATCATCAAGTACAATGGCAATAGAGTGACCAACATTATTTTTTGTTAAATTTCTCCAAGTATGAGCACCTTCAGCATTCATATTCATCGCAACTTCCGTTTGTCCGGTTTGCGAAATATCTTTACGTGCATCAATTACTTTATCACCGCTTAATGATGCATTTCCATCTTTCGATGATTTCAATGCATATAATATAACTGCATCATTGTTGTTTCCGAAACCTTTGTAATTCCATGCAAAATGAATATTTGAAGGTAAAACAGATTTAACTTCAGGACGATTTAGGTAAGCATTAATCTTAGCTGTATCTCTAATAGCGGCAATACCACAAGCTGCACCTTTTTCTACCAAACGATTTTGTTCGTCAGCATACGGACGAAGTAAAACGAATAATGGATTCTCTTTTTTGATTTTATCGATTTTGGTTTTGTTCGAATCAGCAACAGAAGAAGAAGTATCTTTTTGAGTTGATGCTTTACTTCCAATACCGGCTAATGCACTTGATGCAGTGGAAGCAGTATCGCTGTTTAATGAATCCTTACTTCCGTTTTCGATAGATAGTACTTTACTTAAAATATCATTAGCAGCCGAAAGATTTTTGTATGCTTCAGGATTATCAAATGTTTCCCAAAACTCCAATTTTGCAGTTCCTTGTAATAGTTTACGAACACGATCAGGATTATCAACTCCCGGAAGTTCCACTAAAATTCTTCCCGAACCTTCTAACTTTTGAATGTTTGGTTGTGTTACCCCAAACTTATCAATACGTGCACGAAGAATTTGGAATGAACGATTGATGGCTTGTGCAGCTTCATCGTGTATATATTTCAATACTTCTTCGTTTGTTGAACTAACTTTTACTTTGTCTTTATTTGTTTGGTTAGCAAATATCGCAGCAAGTTTACCGTTAGGTTCAACTTCCTTGTACGACTCACCAAAAAGAGTTACATAATCTTTTGTGCTCTTCTTAATTTTCTCATTTGTTAGAGAAATAGCTTTATTAAAATTAACATCAGGATTATTGTTTGATAATGAACGAATCAAATCACCTAGAGAAACCTCTAGTGTAACGTTCATACCACCTTGTAAATCGAGTCCTAAGTTTAACTCACGCTCTTTACATTGTAGGTAAGTGTATTTTACAAATCCTAAATTATAAACCGGTTCACGTGATATCGAATCGATGTATATTTTTTCTTTTTCCGCATCACCGTTGGCAAATTCTTTTGCCCTTTTTTCTACTCTGTAAGTAATAAGTGTAAAACTTAGCTGGAATAGACATACCAGTCCAAGTGCGATTGCGAATAATTTAACTGCGCCTTTACTTTTCATTTTATTCTTTAATGATTGTTAATTTCAATTGGTTCGAAGCGGGCAAATATAGTTTTTACACTATGTAAATGCAAAGTTTTTGAAAAACCCTAAAAATCAATGTTTAAGAAGCTGTTTAGACTAAATTACCTGGTATTTGACTTGTTTTTTAAAATACACCTGAAATGGTCTTCCACCACTTTTAGGCTATTATTAAAATGGCTGTTATTATTAATAATCATGTCGGCCTTTTCTTTATAAGGTAACAGATAAAGTTCAAAAGCAGGTTTTACATGGTTTTCCCATTGGTAAAGAACATAATCGGCAGAGATATTGCGTTCAACCGTATCTCGCTTTAGTCGTCTTTCCAACTGTATGTTCTCATTGGCTTCGATAAATATTTTGAGATCGAATGAATTGAATATTTCTTCTTTATAAAAAATAAACAATCCTTCAATAATGATAACTGGTGCTGGATAAAACTCAAGCCATTCACCCTGTTGCGTTTCATGTTGAAATCTATATTCCCTTCGTTTTACAACCTCATTGTTGCAAAGTTTTTGAATATCAGCGTGAAAAGCATCCAAATCGATACAAGTTGGTAAGTCATAATTAATATGGCCATTTTCGTCTTTTGTATGATAATCATTTGATTTATAGTAATTATCCTGTGACAAAATACAAACCTCGTTTTGTGAGAACAATGCTCCAAGTTCGTACAAAAATTTAGTCTTCCCGGTTGCACTACCTCCGGTAATTCCAACAATATAAGGTTTTCTTGAGTTGCTCATACTGTCGCAAATTGTATTTTTATCGGCTAATATTCAAGATGATTTTTAACATTATTTCGTAATATCCTGATAAAAATAAGTCACACGATTACAATAGATTGAAAACTAAATAAACTTTTAACACAAAAATAGTTTCCGTTATAAAAAAAGTTTATACATTTGCGCCCTCGAATTGTAAAAATAATAAATGAGCTTACAGCAAGACGAAATAAAAGTAAAAATTATGCATGAGGCGGAGGCGTTGTTTATGAAGTTTGGCTTTAAAAGCATAACCATGGACGATGTTGCTCGTGAATTGGGTATTTCCAAAAAAACATTGTATCAATATTTTGAAGACAAAAATGATTTGGTAAACCAAGCTGTTACACAATATTTATGTGATGAACGCAAACAATGTGAATCAGTTGTTTCAACCAATGACGACCCTATAACATACATGCTTAAAGTAACAGATACTTTGAGCGACAGACGCAGACAAATTAATCCGGGTGTTCTCTTCGATTTGAAGAAGTATTTTAAACCAGCATGGGATCAGATTAACGAGTTTACAACGATGTATGTTTTTGAAAATGTTTTACAGAACATAGAATTGGGTAAATCAAAAGGATATTATTATAAAGATATCAATGAAAAACTTATTGCAAGACTTTATGTTCATCTCATTGACTTTATTATTAGTCCTGAAAAAAATATGCATGAAAATAAGCACTTTGTCGAACTGCATCTCGAAGTAATGAAATATCATCTTCGCGCAATTTGTACCGATAAAGGATTGAAAATTTTAAACGAACGATTAAAAGAAATAAAAAATTAATACAACATGAAATCCAAAATTATTTTATTAATAAGTTTAATTATTTGTGCGGTTAATTTAAAAGCACAAAAACAGGAAGTTGTTTCATTGACTTTGCAACAAGCAGTTGAGTTAGCAAAAAAGAATAACTACAATGTTCAAAATGCAAGAATTGACCAACAAATTGCAGACAAGAAAGTTAAGGAAGTACTATCAGGAGGTTTGCCCCAGATAAATGCATCTGGAGGTTTTACTGATTATTTAGACATACCTACTCAACTTGCACCGGCAATTGCATTTAATCCTAAAGCGAATCCATCAGATTATATGAAATTTAAGTTTGGAGTTCCTTATACATTAACAGGAAGCATATCAGCTAGCCAACTCATTTTTGATGGATCATTTTTTCTTGGTGTTAAAGCGGCAAAAGAATATGTAAATCTTGCTAGATTGGGAGTAAAGGCAACTGAAATAGAAATAACTACCGGCATTACTAAAATCTATTATGCAGTTTTATTAACTCAATCTAATGTGTTGATGCTTGATAATACAATTAAAACATTAGAAAAAACTTTAAGTGATAACAGAGCATATTATAAAAACGGATTGTCTGAAAAAATTGATCTCGACAGGTTAGAGATGAGTTATTCAAATACTAAAATTCAACGTGATAAAATTGCCGATCAATATTTGATTTCAATGATGGTGTTAAAATTACAATTAGGCATAAATGTAAAAGATAGCATTTTGCTTACAGATAATATTGAGAAAATATTTAAGTCTGATTTTGCTACGCCAATAGATGCTAAAATTGATTATTCTCAGAGACCAGATTATAAATTAATAGAACAGCAAATTAAACTTCAGGAGTATGATATTAAGCGCTATCAATTAGGTTATGCTCCTACATTAAATGCCTCATTTGCGGCACAGAGAGTTTCTTATGGTCCAGAGTTTTCAAAATTGGGAACCGATTTTGGTAATCTAGGGCAAGTATGGTTTCCAACAACAATTTTTGCCTTGAATTTAAACGTTCCGATTTTTGATGGATTTCGAAAGTCAGCACAAATTCAGCAGTCTCGTTTGGTAATGAACAAGTATGTAAATTCTAAAAAGAATTTAGAGCAGAGTATTGAAAATGATATTGAACTAACGCGTATAAAATTAGAACGTTCAAAAGAACAATTGGAATTGCAAAAGAAAAACATGGAATTGGCTCAGTCAATTTACGATCGTGCAAATGTGAAATATAAAAACGGAGTAGGTTCAACACTTGAATTAACAACTGCAGAGAACGATCTTAAGCAATCACAAACTAATTACCTTGGTTCAATGTACGATTTACTTGTTGCACAAATCGACCTCAAAAAAGCGCTAGGATTATTAAACTAAAACATGAAAAATTATTATACAATGAAAACAATAAATATTTTTTTTATTTCTCTCTCAGTAATACTAACACTCGTTTCATGTGGAGGAAATAACATTGAAGCACAAAAAATCAAACTTGAAAAATTAAAGGCGCAACAAGCCGAAATTGCATCTCAAATAAAAACCATTGAAGAAGAATTAAAATCAGGTGGTGTTGATTTGAATGCTAATGAAAAAGTAAAAATTGTATTGGTAACTCCAGTAAAAGAAAGTTCGTTTGAACATAGCATTGATGTTCAGGGTAGAGTTGATGCTGATGAAAATGTAAGCTACACAGCAAAAGTTCCTTCGGTTGTAAACAGAATAAATGTAAAAACAGGAGAACATGTTTCGGAAGGACAAGTGCTTGCCGAACTTGATGCTAAACCAATAAAAGCACAACTTGATGCTCTTCGTAAATCATATGAATTAGCAAATACAATGTATGAAAAGCAAAAGTCATTATGGGATCAAAACATCGGTAGTGAAATGCAATATCTGCAAGCGAAAAATACCAAAGAAGGTTTAGAAAAACAGATGCAAACCATAAAAGAAAATCTAGATTTATATTTTATTAAATCAGACTTTAGTGGTACGGTTGATGAGGTTGCTATTAAAGTGGGTCAGTCTGTATCACCAGGAATACCAGCAATTAGAGTGGTAAATCTGGATAAGTTGAAAGTGAAAGCAGATATATCTGAATCGTATGCTTCAAAAGTAAAAATAAATGATGATGCAGAATTGTTTTTTCCTGATATTAACAAATCAGTGAAATCAAAAGTAACCTATAGCTCAAAAAACATTAATCAATTAACACGAACTTTTAATGTAGAAATGCAACTTTCGGGTGAAGATATTTACCGTCCAAATATGGTTACAGTTGTTCGTATAATCGATTACAAAAAAGATAATTCAGTAGTTGTTCCCGTAAATACCATTCAATACATCGATGGGCATAATCACATTTTTGTTGCAGTAAAAGAAGGTGCAAAAATGGTTGCCCGAAAACGAAATGTAACTGTTGGTTTAATTTATAATGGAAGTGCCGAAATATTAGAAGGTTTAAAAACCGGAGATTTGATGATTACAACAGGTTATCAAGATTTGAATGACGGAGAATTAGTGAAGTTTTAATTAGTAATGAATAGCCATTTCATTATTTAATCACAATAAAATTATGCACGATTTAGAAAAAGAATTTAAGCCATCAAGTTGGTCTATTGATAATAAAACCAGCATATATATACTGTCGGTAATTATAACACTTGCAGGTATTTTTACCTACATGAGTTTGCCAAAAGAACAATTTCCGGAAGTAAAATTTCCGAGCATTTTGGTTACAGTTGTTTATCCAGGAACATCGCCAATTGATATGGAAAATTTGGTTACCAAGCCAATTGAAAAACAGGTAAAATCAATTACAGGTATTAAAAAAGTTACGAGCAATTCAGTTCAGGATTTTTCAATAATCAGTGTTGAGTTTAATACCAATCAAGATGTAGATAAAGCTTTGCAAAGAGTGAAAGATGCCGTTGATAAAGCTAAAAATGATTTGCCTTCAGATCTTCCGGATGATCCTCAAGTTCGTGATATTGATGTTTCACAAATTCCGATTATGAATGTCAACTTATCAGGAGATTTTCCGTTGGATAAGCTTAAAAAATATGCTGAAGATTTACAAGATGAAGTTGAAGGGTTACCACAAATTACAAAAGTAGATATTGTTGGAGCACTCGATCGTGAGATTCAGATAAATGTTGATATGTATAAGGCAGAAGTTGCCAATATTTCGTTCAACGATATTATGATGTCTGTGAAGCAAGAGAATATGACAATCTCTGGCGGGCAATTTAAAATGGATGGAATAAAGCGTTCAATAAATGTAGTTGGACAATACACCGATCCGAAAAAAATAGGAGATATTGTCATTCGTGGACAAAGTGGAGCAATTGTTTATTTAAAAGATATAGCTGATGTTGTTGATGGATATAAAGAGCAAGAAAGTTATGCTCGTCTCGATCATAAAAATGTAATCACGTTAAATGTAATAAAGCGTAGCGGTGAAAATTTGATTGAAGCTTCTGATAAGATTCGTGGAATATGTGATAAAATGCAGAAAACAAAATTTCCTGAAGGATTAAGAATTACAATTACCGGAGATCAGTCGAATAGAACACGTGTAATTCTTGATGATTTAATCAATACGATTATCATCGGTTTTATTTTGGTAACATTAATTCTTATGTTTTTTATGGGAGCCACCAATGCCATTTTTGTGGCCATGTCGGTGCCGCTTTCAACATTTGTTGCCTTTATGGCAATGCCTGCATTGGGTGGAATTTTTGATTTCAACTTTACCTTAAATATGATTGTGTTGTTTTCACTTTTGCTTGCATTAGGAATTGTTGTTGATGACGCCATTGTGGTAATTGAAAACACACATCGGATTTTTGATAATGGGAAAGTGCCTATTAAAAAAGCAGCTAAAATTGCAGCAGGCGAAGTTTTCATGCCGGTGCTTTCGGGAACATTAACAACACTCGCACCATTTATTCCGCTATTATTTTGGCAAGGTGTAATTGGTAAGTTTATGTTCTTTTTGCCAACAACTTTGGTTGTTACATTACTTGCATCATTGGTTGTGGCTTATATTATTAATCCAGTTTTTGCAGTTGGATTTATGAAGACACATGAAGAACAAGAAGCAGCGATTAAGGATAAGAAAAAATTCAGAAATGTTGCTATTGTTTTCGGAGTGTTGGCATTTTTGTTTTACATCACAAAAAATGTTGGACTCGGAAATTTAGTACTTACATTTTTTGGATTATATGCGCTAAACAGATTTGTGTTGCACGATATGATTGGCAAGTTTCAGGATAAATCATGGCCGGCATTTCAAGAAAAATATAAGCGAGTGATGATTTGGGCTCTTGAAAAAAGAAGACCTATGTGGTTGCTAATCGGAACTTTTGCGTTGCTTATTTTTTCATTTGTAATGGTAGGTATTCGTTCTCCAAAAATTGTTTTCTTCCCTCAAGCCGAACCAAACTTTGTTTATACCTATATCAAACTTCCTATAGGAACGAATCAAATTTACACCGATTCAATCACGCGAATTATTGAAAACAGAATTTATAAAGTTGTTGGCGAAAAAAATCCAATTGTCGAATCAATTATTGCAAATGTTTCTATTGGTGCCGGTGATCCACGTCAGTTCGAACAAAACTTTAACGCAAATCCTCATCTTGGAAAAGTAACTGTAGCTTTTGTTGAATTTGCAAAACGTAATGGCGAATCAACTCGTAAATATCTTGATAAAATTCGTGGAGAAGTAAAAGGAATTGCTGGAGCAGAAATAACGGTTGAACAAGAGCAAGGTGGCCCACCAACTGGAAAGCCAATTGCAATTGAAATTATTGGAGATGAATTTGAAGAATTATCAAATGCATCAAAAAGCATTAAGCATTATATCGATTCATTACAGATTCCCGGAATCGAAGAATTGAAATCAGATTTGCAATCGAACAAACCCGAGTTGGTAGTTGATATTGATCGCGATCGTGCAAATCGTGAAGGTGTATCAACGCAAACAATCGGATTTGCGCTTAGAACAGCAGTTTTTGGTATGGAGGTTTCTAAGTTTAAAGATGACAATGATGATTATCCAATTCAACTCAGATTTAAAGAAAGCCAACGTAACAACATTAATTCACTAATGAATTTGAAAGTTACATTCAGAGATATGAATATGGGTGGTGCTATTCGTCAAATTCCTCTTTCATCAGTTGCTAAAATTCATTACGGAAATACATACGGAGGGGTAAAACGCAAAAATGAAAAGCGGATGGTAACGATTTCATCAAATGTGCTTACAGGTTTTAATGCGAATGAGATTAATGCAAAAATTTCTAAAGCATTGGCAAAATATAAAATGCCATCAGCGGTGAGTGTTAAAATGGGAGGAGAACAAGAAGATCAAAAAGAAACAGGTGCATTTTTAGGAAAAGCTTTATTGATTTCGCTCGGATTAATATTCTTAATTTTAGTAACACAGTTTAATTCGCTTTCGAAACCATTAATTATTCTCACAGAAATATTGTTCAGTTTAATTGGCGTGTTGCTTGGCTTTTCTGTTTTTAAAATGAACATCTCAATCGTAATGACAGGAGTTGGAATTATTGCACTTGCAGGAATTGTGGTTCGTAATGGAATCCTTTTAGTAGAGTTTACAGAAATTTTACAAAAGCAGGGGATGCCTCTTAAAGACGCGATAATAGAGGCCGGACGAACAAGAATGACTCCTGTAATTCTAACTGCATCGGCTACAATATTAGGATTGATTCCATTGGCGGTTGGATTGAATATTGATTTTATATCTTTGTTCTCAGAATTAAATCCACATTTGTTTTTTGGAGGTGATAGCGTAGCATTTTGGGGGCCATTATCGTGGACAATGATTTTTGGGTTGAGTTTTGCCACCGTGCTTACATTGGTTTTAGTTCCGGCAATGTTGTTCATTACCGAATCGTTGAAATTGAAAATAAAAAATAAAAAAAGCAGTAACGCTATTTAAACTTTTTAAAAAGTTGTTACACTTTAAAATATTGCACTTATGAGTAGAGGTGCAATTTGTTTCATAGGCAAGAGAGGGCTCCCACACGGGAGCCTTTTCGTTTTTATTCCTTTTGTGTCATATTTGCTAAATGAAAACAATTATTTATCATAACCCTCGCTGCAGTAAAAGCCGAGAAGCGTTACAGTTATTAATCGATAGAAATGAAAACATAGATATTGTTGAGTATCTAAAAAACCCACCTAGCGAAAGTGAACTTCAATCCATAGTCAAAAAATTAAAGATAAATCCGTTGCAATTAGTAAGAGTTAGTGAAACACTTTTTAAAGAAAAATATAAAGACAAAGTTTATTCAGATGAGCAATGGATTAAAATCATGGCTGAAAATCCGGTTTTGATTGAAAGACCTATCGTTATTAAAGAGAATAAAGCGGTAATTGGTCGTCCTCCTGTTTTAGTGGTTGATATTCTATAAATTGTTTTCTCTTATTCCGATATTTAAACTATTTCTGTAAAAAAAATAACATTTCGAACGTATGAATTTTAGAAAGACCGCTTCACTATCTATCGTATTAATTTTTGTTTTTAATATTTCATTTGCCCAAAAGAAAGCACCCGAAAACTGGTTTAATCTTGATAAGAAAAAAGACAATGTTTTTGGAGTAAGTACTGAACGTGCCTACCAAGAATTATTGAAAGACAAAAAGGGGAAAACTGTTATTGTTGCTGTAATTGATGGTGGAACAGATGTTATGCATGAAGATCTAAAAGGTATGATTTGGGTGAATGAAAAAGAGATACCAGGAAATGGAATTGACGATGATGGTAATGGATATATTGACGATATGAATGGTTGGAATTTTATTGGTGGAAAAGACGGAAAAAATGTGAATGAAGATAATTTAGAAGTAACCAGAGTATACGCTAAACTAAAACTTAAGTATGATAAAGCAGATACCAATCAACTTTCTTCAACCGAAAAAGCTGAGTATTTCAAGTATCAATTTGCGCGTAAACAATATTTAAAAGGAAAGCAAGAAGGAAGCATGTATTCAAATCTGTATGGCAATATTATAAAAGGAATTGAAAGTATCAGGAAAAATATAAATAAAGATAACATTACCATAAAAGATTTAAGAGAATATAAAACACAAAACCCTGGAGAGGCGATGGCACAAAATGTAATCATTCAATCGTTTGCTAAACGCATTTCGGGAAAAGATTCTATTCCATTTCAGGAATTAATCACAAATATAAG
>CANKGI010000080.1 GCA_947481365.1 Bacteroidota bacterium
GTTATAGAAATAGCTCCAATGGCATTTATGCGTGGTCGAACTTTAGATAGTGCTTATGTAATTCTTGATGAAGCTCAAAACGCTAGCGATTTACAACTAAAAATGTTTTTAACACGTATGGGGCCTAATGCAAAATTTATCATCACAGGAGATCTAACCCAGATTGATCTTCCCAAAAGCCAGCAATCAGGATTGCTTAAAGCTGTTAAAATTTTAAAAGATATTGAAGGAATAAATTTTGTTTACCTAAGCTTTGAGGATGTTGTGAGACACAAACTGGTTAAAGATATCATCAAAGCTTACGACAAATAATTTGAACACAGATAAAAGAATTAATCAATTTTAGTATATTAGTTTTATCATTTATAAATCACAAACATGGAAAGTGCACTTGTATCAACAAATTATTTTTTTAAAAACCAGAAAGGATTTTACCGTGGTAAGGTAAGAGACGTTTATAATTTAAACGACAAATTGCTTGTAATGATTGCATGCGACAGGATTTCGGCATTTGATGTGGTTTTAAAAAGAGCCATTCCTTACAAGGGACAAGTATTGAATCAAATCGCATCTTTTTTTCTGGATATGGCTGCTTCTAAAGTTCCTAACTGGAAAATTGCAACACCCGACCCCAATGTTACTGTAGGTTATTATTGCAAACCATACCAAGTAGAAATGGTTATTCGTGGTTATCTTTCTGGACATGCATGGAGAGAATATAAATTGGGTAAGCGTGAAGTTTGTGGAGTAAAAATGCCTGATGGATTACGCGAAAATGATCCGTTCCCTTCACCTATCATCACTCCAACAATTAAGGCAACCCAAGGACATGATGAAGATATTTCGAGAGAAGAAATTATCAAACAAGGATTGGTGAGTAAAACAGAATACGAGCAACTTGAAGCATATACTTATGAATTGTTTAAAATTGGTTCTGACTATGCAAAAAAACAAAATCTAATTTTAGTTGATACCAAATATGAATTTGGAAATGCTGATGGTAAAATTATTTTGATTGATGAAATTCATACACCTGATTCGTCACGTTATTTTTATAACGAAACCTATAATGAAATACAAAATAAAGACCAACAACAACGTCAGCTTTCAAAAGAGTTTGTGAGACAATGGTTGATTGAAAACGGATTTCAAGGAAATGAAGGACAGCAACAACCATTGATGACTGACGAATTTGTTGATTCGGTAACAAACCGCTATATTGAACTATTCGAACAAATTACAGGAACCAAATTTATCAAGGGTTCTTATGACAATCTTGAATCGAGAATTGAAAAAAACGTAAACCAATATTTAGATAATTTAAACATTACACTATGAGAAAAATCTACATTTTAATTGCCACTGCTTTATTATTTTCAATAAATACCAAAGCACAAACTGTTTCAAAATTATATGGAACGGCTGGTTATCACGGAACAATTATTGGTAACGTAGCAACATTGCCAAGCAATAATGCTGCGTTATACGGACCAGCAAATATCGTTATCGACAAAAATACCAGAGCATGGATTGTAGAGTCTCTTGGTAATCGTTTGCGAATGCTCGAATACATCAATACACCAACAACTGTTTATAACCGAGCAGGAAGCCCACAAAGTTTATCAGGTTCGAGTGATGGCACTGGCGTAAATGCTTCATTTTCGTCACCAGCAGGAGTTGTAGTTGATTCAATCGGAAACATTTATGTATCTGATGCTGGAAACAATTGTATACGCAAAGTAGCGGCATATATTAATGCAGGTACATCTCAATTGGTTTCTACATTTGCTGGAACAAAAGGTTTCACTGGTGGATTTGCAGATGGAATAGGAGCAGCAGCTCAGTTTAATAATCCAGGTGATTTAGCTATTGATTCGTTACAAAATATTTATGTAGCTGATACTTGGAACAATTGTATTCGTAAAATTACTCCTTCTGGAAATGTTACTACAGTTGCAGGAAGTACAACACAAGGGAGTATTGATGGTACGGGCGCTGCAGCAAGATTTACAAATCCGATGGGATTAGGTTGGTTAAACAAAACAGAATTACTAATAGCTGATTATGGATTGCCATACACAGGAAATGCTAAAATTAGAAAATTAAATGTTTTTACAGGTGTAGTTACAACCATTGCAGGTACTGGTGCTCTAGGCACTTCGGATGGAGATGCTTTGACGCAATGTTCATTCTCAGCTCCTAAAGATATTGCTGTTGATTCTAATAAAACAATTTATGTGGTAGAAGGTGATTCAATCAATACCATCAGAAAAATAACAGGAAATTGTGTTACCACTTTTGCTGGAACAGCAAACACAAATGGTTCTACTGACGGAATAGGTTCGGTTGCACGATTTAATAATCCAACAGGAATAATTTACAACGCAGGTTATTTATATGTTACTGATTATGGAAATGAAATTATTCGCAAAGTAACCATTCCTGGAACACCTGCAGGTTCAACTCCTGTTGCTACATTTGGAAGCACTACAACTACAGCAGGAAATACTACACAAATATTTACTTTCCATGATAGCACAACAGGACCTGTAAACTCAAGGGTTTGGCAATTCTCCCCACATAATCAATTATACAAAAACGGAACCGATTCAACCTCTCAAGATGTTCAAGTTCAGTTTCAAATTAAAACAAGTTATACGATAACACTTCAAGTTATCAATTGCTGGGGAACATCAACAAAAGTTCGTACGAATTATATTGTGATTACAAATACCGGAATTCATGAAGTTGATGCAAACGAGCAGGTTTCTATTTTCCCTAATCCTTCAAAAGGAATATTTGATGTTTCACTAAACGGAACAGAAGATGACCAAGCGGTAATCAGAATTATGGACATCCACGGAAAAACAATACTTGAGCAAAAAGCTGTACGAAACGTTGAGACCATTGATTTAAGTAATGTTAAGAATGGCATTTATATTTTAAATGTATCAGGAAAACAAACTTCGGTTACTAAAAAAATAGTTATCGAATAATTTATAACAGTACAATAACTTAAAAAAGCGGAATAAGTATTCCGCTTTTTTAATGCCCTTTAAATTTGTAACAGTTGAAATATTTCAATACTGTATTAAATTGCATGTGTGAATATTAAACGCTCGCTTGCATTACAATTTTCGTTAATCGTTGCTACGATACTTTTAATATTTTCATTTTTAATATACCAAAACTCTTCGCGCTTCAGACATAGTGAATTTATCGACCGATTAAAAGAAAAGGGATTTATTCTAACAGAGTTATTACTAGAAGAATCGGAGATTGACACTTCCTTTCTTGGTACAGTTGAAAGAAACAACCTAAACTTTTTACAAGAGCAAAAAATATTTGTTTACGACTCGAAAAATAAACTCATTTACAGAAATTCATTTGAAATACGTGAACCTGATATTAAAATCATCAAAGAAATTAATCTGGGGAAAGAAATACAATATACTTTAGGAAACTTAGAGTTTGCCGGATTTAATTTTGCTCACCGTAAAGGTAAATACAGTGTAATTATAGGGGCTTACGATGAAACAGGAATTATCAAACTTGATTTCTTAAAGACCTTACTCTTTCAGATATTTTTTGGAAGTTTATTACTAACTGGTTTTCTTGGTTGGTTCTTTGCAAAACGCTCATTAAATCCAATGGTTGGTGTAATTAACGAAGTTGATCAGATTACTGCAACCAATTTGCACATGCGAGTTAAGACAAGCAAAAACAATGATGAAATTTCACATCTGGCAGTTACATTTAATGAAATGTTGAACCGATTAGAAAGCGCATTTTTGATGCAGAAAAATTTTGTCTCGAATGCTTCACATGAATTCAGAACACCGCTAACATCAATGAAAGGACTAATTGAAGTGATGCTGATGCAAAACCGAAAAGAAGAAGATTACATCAAAACACTCACTTCAATTAATGACGACATTAATAATTTAATTGAATTGCTTCAAGGTTTGAGTGAGTTGGCGAAAGTAAACTCAGAGTTTATGGAAGAAGCATTTGAACCGATTGATATTGTTGATTTACTATTTGATGTTCGATCTGAAATATTAAAAAACAAACCTAAATATTCTGCATCCATCAAGTTCGAAAATTTTACAGAAGACATTAACAAAACAATTATCAAAGGAAATCTGGCATTAATTAAATCCGCCATTTCTAATTTAATGGATAATGCCTGTAAATTTTCACCTGATATGAAAGTGATGGTAGCAATACATTTTAGCAATGATGTTACCATCCATTTTATAGATGAAGGAATAGGTATTTCCGAATCTGAAATCAATCATGTATTTGAACCTTTTTATCGAGGAAATGATACGAGAAATATAAGCGGTCATGGAATAGGACTGTCACTCGTAAAAAAAATTATTGAACTACATAACGGCACCGTGAAAGTAAAATCAACACAAGGAATTGGGACTGTATTTACTGTAACACTACCTACTTTTACAACTTAATAAACTGCGTTATCTGTAGTCAAATAAAAACCCATTAGTTATTACTCCACACTTAAATACACCTTCTAATTCACCTGTTGATTTGTATTTATAAATTGCTGCTTGCTGAACAAAGTCAAATGCATCACTTACAAAAACTTCTCCTGTAATTGGGTCAACTCCTAATCCGTAAAAATTACTTTTAACAGCAGGAATAAATGATTGAACATTTAACATTGTATCATTTACAGAAATACTCTGAACGTCTCCGTTTAACCAATACAATTTATCTTTACTTCCATTTGTGACAAGTTTTGTAGCTCCAAAAATCCCAATAGGGTTAATGTTACTATTTGAATTGATAATTTTATTTGTAGCTAAATCAATTTTATAAATGGCAGCATTGTAGCCTTTGGTTTTATTACCCGAACATAAAACCCAAAGATTATTATTCTTATCAAGAACTAAACTATTTGGTCCGTATGAAAGTTGAATGCTATCAATTACTTTATCGATTAAAGGATTGATGACATAAATTGATTTTTGCAACGTATTGGTAACATAAACTCTATTGTAAACTAACAGCATTTGTTCTGTTGCACCGGGACACGAAATTTTCGAATTGATTGTATTATTAGATAGATTTACAACAGCAATATTGTTATCGTATAAATCAGAAACATATGCTTTGGTTGTATTTATTTGCAGAAAATATCTGGGTGATACAAAACCGTTGATTACACCTTTTGACACGAAAGTGGTAGCATCAATTACTTCAACTTTTTTTGAATTATTTAAAACCAAATAAGCAGTATTATCAACTAATGTCATTGATTGTAAAACATCTCCTAGATGACGCTTGTTGACAGAGTAAAAAACATCATTGGTCATTGTTTTGTTAGCGTACGAATAATATGAAAACGATGCATTTCCACTGTTATATCCACCTTCATTTAACACATACATCCCACCTTGTTGTGCAGATGGAATTATAACAGGTTGTGATATAGGCGCCTTTTCACATGATGAAAAAATCAACATGATTAGTATAAGATGTAATTGATATTTTATCATCAGTTAATCACCATTTTTTTTATTGTTGTAAAATCGTCAATCGTAATTTTGAAAAAATAAATCCCCTTATCAAAAGTACTTAAATCAAGAGTCATAAAATCAATTGCCAAAGATTCCATTAACAAATTGACACCATGTAAATCATGTATTTCTATACGGGATATTTTTTTATTTGAATTTGTTTTAATTGTCAATTTTCCATTTGGATTAACTGGGTTTGGGTATAATTCAACTTGGTTGTTTTCTATCAAATTATCTATTCCATTATCGCCAAATTGATGAATAACACCAACTGCATCTAGGTCAAAACCTGAGGATGGATAAGGTGTTGGCCATGGGTCATTTATCTTTTGCATATGTGAATCTTTTCGTGAAAAGGAATCATTTAATGAACCAACAACATCTATAATTTTAACATGTGTAATTTGATTAACATCCAATCCTGAAATATTCTTCATCTCATCTAAATCAAATGGAGTTCCATAATTCATCATATATCTACCAGCCAAATTATTAAGCCATTTTGGATTAATTCCATCTCCATTACCGAATTGAGATGAAGTTTGCGAAAATGATTTTGAAGGAAACCTAAAATAATTTTGACCATCTGAACTCACTTCAACAAATGCAAGTTCTAAAAAGAAAAGGGTATCGATACCATACGAGAAACCATTTTCGAAAACTGCAAAATCATTTCCTACACCATTAATAATTGGTTTGCTAAAAGTTAAAATTGCTGAACCACCATCGCCTAAACTAACTACACCACTTCCATCCGATTTTCCTATAGCGAAAGAAGAATCACCTGCTGTTGCATATCCTAAACTCGAGTCGGCAATATTTTGTAAACCACGATTAACAGTGCAAGCTGAAGCCCATGAAACAAAAATGCTACTGTCTTTATAAATTGCTTGCTCATGTCCGTATGGAACCTGCGCCAACAAACATGCCGAATAAAAACAAAAAATGAATAAGACAGCTTTTCTCAAAAACATTACTCGATAATAAGTTTTTTAGTTTGAATGACGTTACCTGATTTCATTTCGAGAAAATAAATTCCCTTATGAAAGTTTGAAACAGAAAATCTTTCGGCATTAAAATATACTTGATTCAAAATTATTTTCCCTGTTACATCATAAATCGTAATTTCAGATTCGTTTGTTGTTGATTCCACGATAAAATATTCATTAGCAGGATTAGGATATACTACAAATGAATTCGCATTTGTTTTAGCTTCTGGTAAACCAGTATATGCATCTCTTGTAGTAAAGTTATCCAAACAAAAATAAGAAGGATTATTCATCCCGAAACCACCAGCTGTATCGCTTGACGACATGGTAAATTCAATACTATCAACATTTCCTAACTTTGATAAATCAAGCCATGTCCAAGTTTTAACAAAATAATCTTTGCTGTTATCTGCAAACCTAAAATCGGCCATATAAAAATTAACTGAATCGATTGTAAAATGACCATTTACATATCCTTTTATTTTTAACATAAACCAATCTGGATCATTTCCAATTGCACCTCCAAATTTTTTATTCACTCCTGGAATCCCATTTTTCATAGCCAAATATGAGTAGGCTGAATTGGTAATATAGAATCCACTCACTTGCTTACCTTTTGCAGCGCCATTCAATTTTATTCTCATAGGAGAAGGTGAGTAGGAACTATAATATCCTACTGCATAATTTGCCGATTGATAACCAGTTCCTGTTACTGATGAATACTGATTTGTGTAACCCGCAGTAATTGTATCGCGTTTATTTGAAACAGAAAAACCATCCCAAGAAGTAAAACCAAATGAAGTATCATAATGATTTACAAAAGTTGCATTACCGCTTGTGAAACCTCTTGACCAATCGCTACCATTTTTAAATGTATCGGTCGTTAGAGTAATATTTTCGAATGTTGAAATTGTTTGTGAATAGGCTGTTGCACAAAATAAAATAAGTGCAGTTGTAAAAATGTTGATGTAAAGATTTTTCATGATTTTTAGATTTATGGTTAGATTTTTATGGTTATTCCTATTAAATAATTTCTACCTGGCATCGGTAAATTTTGAACTACTTGATATGTTTCGTTCAACAAATTTTTGGCTTGAACATTAACTGATAAATAGGTTTCTTTTATTTTAAACTCTTTACCGATTAAAACATTTTCGAGTAAATAATATTTCATAGCACTGCTTTCATCACTAGCAGTAAACCTATTACCTGTATAGGTTTGTGAGAGTGTTACATAAAACATTTTACTCGAAGCTGTTATTTGATTCATGTAATTTAACTTGGGTATATAAATAAGCTGTTTATGCAATGTGGCATCATTTGCTACATCAGATTTTTCGTTGGTTGACAAAACAAAATTTACACTTGCACTATAAGTCAATTTCCATTTACCTATGGGTAAATACAATTTAATATTTGCTTCACATCCTCTGCTCCATACTTGTTTTACATTTTGTGGTGTGTAAAAATTATTGACCGAAATCCACTGAATATAATTATCCATTTTTCTATTAAAACCAGTTAAGGTAAAATTGATATTTAGGTTAGAAAGTTGTTGAACTGTATTCAAAGAAATTTCTTCGGCTAAAGCATTTTCTGCAATTAAGTTTTTATTGCCTCTAGCAAAACCATCATACCAATACAAATCATTAAACGTAGGAATTCTGTAGGAGCTGCTAATATTACCAAACAGTTTAACACTCCTTATTAAATACCACTCAAATCCGGCTGAAGGCATTACAGGCAAAAAGTTTCCAGCAACATTTTCTTCACGCACATTCACATTTGTGCTAAATGTTTTAGCCAAATTTGATATTTTATAGGAAGCAAAAATGGAAGTCCGGTTTTGCGAAAAATCCCCAGTATAATTATCCGAACTGGCAAAAGTAAAAGTATTGTTCAGACCAATATTTAACAGTTGATTTTTAGCGAGATTGATTTTTACCTCAACCTCAGAAATATGCGTATTTGCATTGCTCTTACTCAATAATCCACTCACCGAATCCTGATAGACAAAACGCTCGTTAAACCATGCCGAGCGAATAAAATAAACAACATCTTTTATATTTAAATTCCATTCACTACTAGCTCTAAATGTTTCGTCATTTTGTGTTGCTTTGGTTTGTATAACCGACATTGGTGGCGGAATTTGTCTCAAAGCATTTTGATACCAAACCGAAATTTTTATTTGCTGTTTAGATGCAATCAAAAAATAATTATCAGTCATAACACCTTGTTGAGCATAACTGGCATTTGTTTGATTAACTGTTGGCGAACCTAGCAAATAAGTATTTGTAAAAGGAAAATCATTTTTAGCAGTTTGATTGAATACTCGTATGGAAGAATAAAATCTTTTACCTCCATAGTTTACAGAAATCCCTTCCTTGTAATTTTCGAAGCTTCCACCTTGAAAATTGATCGAAGCATGAAATCCTGCAGCATAATTGGGTTTATTAATCAGATGTATCGTTCCTCCTACAGCACCAGTGCCAAACAATGCACCACTACTTCCATATTGAACTTTCAAATCATCAATAAAATCTGATTGCAATAATGAAAAATCTATTTGCCCGTTCATTGCACTTTGAATATTAAACCCATTCCACATCACTGCTGTATGTTCTGCACCAGCACCACGAAAAGAAGATGTGGCAAGACTTCCAGGACCATACGACTTAATAAAAAATTGATTTTGCGATGATAATAAATCTGAGAGTGATTGGTGCTTAAAAGCAGATAAAGTAATCGAATCGATGTGCTCATTTTTACTGCCAACATTAAAATGATCAACACGGTTTGAAGTAATTGTTACCTCATTTAGTTTGTTTACCGTATCGGCAATAACATGTTGTGCCGAGAGATAGTCTCTGCAAAAAATAAAAATGCATACGATAGCAATAACTTTTTTCATTTCGATTTAAAAAAGCTAACTGCCGGTAAAAATTAGAGAGTATTGATAAATAAAAGCTGTACGCTTGAATTATCACCTCGCCTTTCTCCCGAAAGCTAATGAATAACATTACATGGCAGGTCTTCTGACTTGCACCATTTTTATCAGGTCTTCCCATCCGAAAATATCGAACAGTGACAAAGAGGAGATAAAAATATTTCAGATTTAGGATTTTGGATTTAAGATTTATTGATTGTGCTTCAATCATAAATCTTACATCTTCAATCTTCCATCCTCACGGTGCTTACAGCAGCGGGAACTGTTCAGGTTTTACACCTGATTCCCTTTTAATAGCATACAAGATGCTAACCGAGTAACAATGGCAAAAATAGAAATGTAATTGAAAGTTGTTTAAATAACTTTCAACAATGCTTTGATTTGCTTATTCACGTAAGGAAAGAAATTTTATAAATCATAAACAATTTCAAAAACATCATATATTTTGCAGCTTCAAAATCATTTTATGAAAAACATCATTTATTCAACTCTGCTTATTTTAGCTATCGCATCGTGTTCACCCAAAAATAATGGGCAAACAAAAGATGAACTATCTTCTCATATCGACTCAACTGTAAAACCTTCAGAAGATTTCTTTTTGTATGCCAATGGCAAATGGTTTAACGAACATCCCATTCCGGCAAGCGAACAAAGCAATGGCTTGTGGCAATTAATTCAAGATACCATCAATGCCCAAATAAAAAATATTTGCGAATCATCTGCCGCAATTACTAATGTTGAAAAAGGAAGCAACAAGCAAAAAATTGGCGACTTTTTTTACTCAGGAATGGATTCGGTTTCATTAAATAAAAAAGGTATCGATGATTTGAAAACCGAGTTAGATCTGATTGATGCGATAAAAGATGTGAACGGTATTGTAAAAGCATCAGCGCAATTACACATTTTTGCTGCTTCGCCATTGTTTAGTTTTTATATAGGGCAAGATGATAAAATAAGTTCTAAGAATGCTGTATTTATTGGTCAGGGAGGATTGAGTTTACCCGATCGTGGTTTTTATTTTGATGCTGAAGAACGCGCAGTAATGATTCGTAAAGAATTTGTGAATCACGTTAACAACATGTTTAAGATTTTAAAATACGATGACAAAGCTGCAAAAATTGCTGCCGATAATTTAATGAAACTGGAAACTGCCATTGCTAAAACATCTCGCAAACGCGAGGACACACGTGACCCACATAAAAATTATAACAAAATTACTTTCAAACAACTTGCTTCTTCAACACCCAATCTCGACTGGAATATTTTTATTAATGAAACCGGTTTAAAAAATGTTGATTCGGTAATCGTTGGTCAGCCTGAGTTTTTAACAGCATTAAATGGTTACTTAAAAACATTTCCGTTAACCGATTGGAAAAACTATTTAAAATTCCATCTCATTCGTTCGATGGCACGCTATGCTGATGATAAAACATTTATGGAATCGTTTCATTTTTACGCAACTATTTTACGTGGAGTGCCTGAGCCAAAACCACGCTGGAAGCGTGTTGTATCGCAAACTGATGGTTCACTTGGCGAGCTTATCGGGCAAGTTTATGTTGCCGAATATTTACCAAAAGGAACGAAAGAAAAGTTGATGGAAATTGGAACTGCAATCCGTTCTGTTTATGCTGAGCGTATTAAACAATTGGATTGGATGAGTGAACCAACAAAAGTAAAAGCGCTGAGCAAACTCAACACGATTGTGATGAAAGTGGGTTACCCTGATAAATGGAAAGACATGAGCACGTTGAACATTGATCGCACATCTTTTTTACGCAACGTGATGAACGCCAACAAATGGGAATTTAATTACATGATTGCAAAATACGGAAAGCCTGTTGACCGCACTGAATGGGGCATGTATCCGCAAACGTATAACGCATATTACAATCCTTCGAACAACGAAATAGTGGTGCCGGGTTGTAACATTATTGTGCCGGGTTACGAACGCAAAATGGCCGATGATGCTATTTTATATTCTGTTATTGGTGGCTCAACTTTCGGACATGAAATCACTCATGGATTTGACGACCAGGGAAGCAAATATGATGAACTCGGAAATTTAAATAATTGGTGGACTGCCGATGACAGCACAAAGTTTTATACCAAAACAAAAATGATTGTGAAGCAATTTAACGATTACATAGCTGTTGATAGTTTGCATATAAATGGTGAGTTAACACAAGGTGAAAACATTGCCGACCTTGGCGGAATTATGATGGGATACGAAGCGTTTAAGAAAACTGCACAATATAAAAACAAAGAGAAAGTGGGTGGTTTAAATCCTGATGAGCGATTCTTTTTAGGATATGCTTTTGCTTGGATGGTGAACGAAAGACCTGAAGCCATTGCCAACCAAATTAAGAGCAACGAACATTCGCCTGCAAAATACAGAGTGATTGGCCCGCTAACAAACATGCCCGAGTTTTATGCAACATTTGGTATTAAGCAAGGTGATAAAATGTACAGGAATGACGATTTGAGAGTGAAGATTTGGTAAGGAAAAAGAATATTGTTTTATATTAATTAGCCCATAGTTTAAACCGTGGGCCAATTATTATTTCTCAATCATCACTCTCGCATCAACAGCAACTAAATCGTTTTTAGAGCTAAGCAACGGGTTAATTTTATGTCGCTCCTACGGAGCTTAACATTTTGTATTCCATAATTTCTATTACTATTACACTCCTACGGAGTTAAATAGTTGTTGCTGGTTTAAGGAAAAAACATTTCTAATATTTGTTATAACATCTCCGTTGACGCGCATCTGTGATGCGTGTCGATTCAATTAATAAAAAA
>CANKGI010000081.1 GCA_947481365.1 Bacteroidota bacterium
GAACGGTCAATAAACTGTTCTTCTGATCCTTTGTGCTGGGAATCTGAAGGGCAAGGAATTTTTGATTTAAATTTATCTGCTTGCTTTTCCTGTTCATTAGTAGCAGAGACAGCTTGCGAAGAAATGAATTTAGGTTTAGATAGACGAGTTTTAGTTGACGAAGAATTTGGTTACTTTAAAAGTATGCTAACCTAACCCTCTTATTTTGGCATATGTGTAGTCGGAACATAAATGCTTGAAGGATTAATCAAATTACTTTTTAAATAAAAAGGGGAAAGCAAAAGAAGTTAGATAATTATCAGATGAATTGAGAATCACAGTATTTTTACTTATGAGTTGAGTAAATTTATAATGGAGAACAGATATGTTTCCGTGACTATTATTTTCAGCTACTTTTAAATATTCATCATATATATTTTTATGTATGGTTTTAGTAGTCCCCCTTATATCTTTATATTCAAATTCATAAAAATTCTCATATAATGAATCGGTGTAGCAAACATTAATGACATCAGCATAATGTATCCAAATTAGTGGCTGACTAATATTATCTGTTATCGCATAACACGAAACCCATTTTGAATAATCTTCTTTACGATTCATTTTAAACCTTATAATTACATTTCGTGCAACAGACTTTGAACAATTAATCAAATACCAACAGCTTTCAAGATTTACATTCTCATTGACTTTATATTGTCCGTGAGAGATTTCAATAATGGGGCGATTTTGTTGCTTATAATATGAATCAGTTAATTTAAAAGACATATAAGAAATATAACCTAATAAGATAAGGCTTGCTATACTGATAAAAATTCCTTGAAATGAAGCAAAATATGACCAATCACTTGGATTCTTTGAAAGGGAGTCATGAAAATTATAAAAATACAGGATTAAACCAAGTAATAAAACTGCGCTAATGGCTATAATTATAAAACGGATTTGCTTTTGCATTTTAGTTCTATCATTGAAGATCGAATATAAGTATAAGAGTATGACTGCTACAAATTTTTATTTATATTTAAATCCATATTTTAGCAGAAATTTATTATGTAATGGAACAACCGAGTTATGACGCTACAGCGTCTCCAACATATACAGAATTCGAATTCGATAGTAATGGTACAAATGGGGTTACAAAGAATGTTATTAAATTTACTCCTATAGCCAATTCAGGACAACCTATACATAATTTAGGATTTGGGATAAAGGTTGGTGATGCAATTGACGACAAAACAACAATAAATAATGGAGATAGAGATGGAGATCCCAGTGAAATTGACCAGGGTAAACCGGAACAAACTGACCACTTACAACGGTTGAAATTGACCACCTAAAAACGGAGTAAATTGACCAGGGTAAAACGGAGCAAACTGACCACCCCAATCAAATAGTAAGTTCATGCTGATTTAAACCCATAAAAGGAGTTTTTCGTGGAATAAAACCCACAAACTCCGTATGGCAAATAAATCAATAAGCATGAGTAAAATAAGACAAATACTAAGACTACACAGTCAAGGCAGTAGTAACCTCGCCATTTATCGTTTAACAGGAGTATCACGCAATACACTTAAAAAGTATATCCGTGATTACAAAATTCTCAATCTGAATATGATTGAAATTGAAGAGCTCACAGACCACGATCTGGAAGAGCTCTTTACTCAGTTTAAACCACACAAACATAGGCTTACAGATAAAGCTATTCAACTTCATGAGATGTTCCCTGATATTGATAAACAGCTAAGGCGAAAAGGTGTTACACGACAGATGATGTGGGAACAATACAGATTAAAATATCCTGATGGTTTTAAATTAAGTCAGTTCGGTTTTTATTATAATTTATGGAAGCAGCAAGTTAATCCGGTGATGCATATGGATCACAAAGCAGGAGATAAACTTTATGTTGATTATGCCGGTGAAAAACTTCACATAATAGACTCGGAAACTGGAGAACAAAAAGCTGTTGAAGTTTTTGTATCAATACTTGGCTGCAGTCAATTAACGTATGTAGAAGCAACATACAGCCAACAAAAAGAAGACTTGATTGCAAGTTGTGAAAGAGCATTGCATTATATCGGTGGAATACCAAATGCATTGGTAACAGATAATCTAAAATCGGCTGTTACAAAATCAAGTAAATACGAACCAATAATCAATGAAGATTTTGCTGCTTTTGCAGAACATTATAGTATCACAGTTCTTCCAACACGAGCATATAAACCAAGAGATAAATCGCTTGTAGAGGGTGCTGTTAAAATTATATATACACGTATTTATGCCAAACTTAGAACGAAGGTGTTCCATACACTTGAAGCATTAAATAATGCAATATGGGAATGCTTGGAAGAACATAATAACAAGCTCTTAAAAGGCCGCCATTATAGTCGAAGAATGCAGTTCGATGAAATAGAACGACCAACATTAAACGCACTACCACCGCTAATGTACGAGCATAAGCAACAAATTTATGCTACAGTAATGAAGAACAGCCATATCTGTTTAAGTTCCGATAAACATTATTACAGCGTACCACATCAACACATTGGAAAAAAAGTAAAAATACTTTACACAAGCACACAAGTTGAAGTGTATTATCACTACCAGCGTATAGCAAGTCATAAGCGAATTAAAAGCCCGTACAATTACACTACAGAAAAGGATCATCTTCCATCAACACATCGCTTCGTAAGCGATTGGACACCCGAAAAGTTTTTAAGTTGGGCAGAGTCAATAGATGAGATTGTAAAACAATACATCTATGTTATTCTAAACAACAAGCAACATGTTGAGCAAGCATATAAATCATGTGTTGGTGTATTGACATTAGGTAAAAGATATGGGTATGACAGACTTATTAATGCTTGCAAAAGAGGTATCGAATATGATAAGTACTCATACAAAGCAATCGAGTCAATACTTAAACGAGGATTAGATCAACCTGATCCAGTAGAAGTAATTCCACTCATGCCACAACATGATAATATCAGAGGAAAACAGTATTACAATTAATCACACTTAAACAATAAAAAATGAACACAGAAACATTAGACAAAATGCGTAAAATGAAATTTTACGGAATGGCCAGAGCTTTTAAAATGACACTGGAAGCTGGCAAAGCAGAACAATATACTGCTGATCAATTAATATCATTAATGGTAGAGTCGGAATGGGATGACCGACATAATCGAAGTATCGGCAGGCATATAAACAATGCTCACTTCAGATACAAAGCAGCGATAGAACAAATCATTTATGAGGGCGAACGTTCTATTGATCAGAATCAAATTATGCGTCTTGCAGAATGCGAGTTTATTACTCGCAAGGAAAACGTACTTATTACCGGAAGCACCGGAATAGGTAAATCTTTTATTGCATCTGCAATAGGTCACCAGGCTTGTTTGTTAGGATATAAAACCATGTATTTTAATGCAACAAAACTCTTCTCACAATTAAAAATGGCAAAAGGTGATGGCACATATGCGAAAGAAATTAGCAGAATAGAAAAGCAACACTTAATCATCATTGATGACTTTGGAATACAACCTTTAGATGGTCATAATCGTTCTGCATTAATGGAAATTATTGAAGACCGACACGCAAAAGCATCGTTGATAATAACAGCACAAGTACCAGTAAATATGTGGCATGAGGTTATTGGAGAAACAACAATGGCTGATGCAATTTTAGACCGGATTGTTCATGGAGCACATCGGGTTGAGCTCTTTGGTGAATCAATGAGAAAAAAGAAAACGTTATTAAACTTAAACTAATAAATATATTTTTGGATTAATAAATTAGCAATGAACTACTATACTTCGCCAGACAGTTTGATCAGTTTTTCGCCAGACAAAAGGGTGGTCAATTTGCTCCGGAAAAGGGTGGTCAGTTTAACCGGTATATCCAATAATGTAACACCTAAAACAGTTTACAAACCTGTATTTATTTCAAGAAAAGACTTAGAGAAATCAGTTTCAACTTTGCAAGCTCAACCTTTTAAAAGTCCAGGAAAAATTTACATTAAACAGCCATATTTATTTATCAATAAACCAGGAGAAGGATACTATGTTTTTGATAATTCAGATCCTTCAAACCCTCAGAACATCGCTTTTATTAAAGCAATCGGGAGTTATGATATTGCAATAAAAGGAAATACTTTATACTTTGATAATGCGGTTGATCTTGTATCAGCCATATATAATCCGGCCACTAACACAATAACTTTGGCAAGTCGAATAAAAGATAAATTTTCTGAGCCTACTCCTCCAGATAATTTATTTGTACCGACTGAATTTAATAATGCTTCCAGGAGAGGAGATTCAATAATTATTAATTGGGTAAAAAATTAATAATATGAAATTAAGAAATATATTTTATTCGATTTTACTTTCTGTGATCGTTTTTGCATGTGGTCAAAATAGCACTGATTCGGTTGCTCCTGTAAATCAAAATCCAGTAACTGTAGGGCAAGGTGGATCACTGTCACGTTTCGCTATTGTGCGAGATTATTTGTATGTACTTTCTAATTATTCAGTCATAGCATTTTCAATTTCAAATCCAGATAGCCTTCAAGAATCAGGAACTACATTTATTAATACTTTAGGTAATGTTGAGACAATTTTTTCTACAGACTCAAACCTTTTCTTTGGTTCAACTGTAGGGATGTTGATTTATGGCCTTACTAATCCTTCAAAACCTGTATTTATTTCTAATTATAGTCATATTCAGAGTTGTGACCCTGTTGTAGCAGATAGTAACCTTGCCTATGTAACACTTAGGACTGGTACAAAATGCAATAGGGGTTATAATTCATTAGAAATTGTAAATATAAAAAATTTAAGTAACCCAACTTTAATTAAATCATATGGTATGACCCATCCAGTTGGACTAGGAAAGTTGGATGGACAATTAATGGTTTGCGATGATGGCCTTAAGGTTTATAATGTAGCAGATCCCAATAATATTAAACTTCTTCAGACATTTAACATTAATGCGATGGATTTAATTCCAACAACAAAGTCAATCATTGTAACAGGAAGTGATGGAATTTATCAATACAAACTTCAAAACGGAGTACTTAGTTTATTAAGCAAAATTGCTGTTCAATAAGATTCAAATTTCTTTCTCAGATTTCGTAACTTGAAAACATAAATACTTAATGCTATTAATACTAAAATAATTGATATAAATTGACCTTGACTAAGTGTGTTATTAAATAAAAAACCTCTATCGTCATCACCTCTTAAATATTCGGTAAAGAATCTTCCCGTTCCATAAATCAACATATAGGTAAGTGTAAGCTGTCCATTGAACTGTTTGTGCTTGGCTACATAAAGTAAAATGATTAGTATAAAAAATATAATTATAGAATCTAATATTTGAACAGGATAAAGCGGGGTATAAAGTGGAAAAGCTGCAGATTTCTCATTGTTATAAATGATTCCAAACGTATTGTTACAAATTTTTCCATAACAACATCCTGCAAGTAAACATCCTATTTTACCCATACCATGAACCATTGCTACTCCAATTGAGGTTACATCTAATAATTGAGTAAGGTTTATTTTTTTTAATTTGGCAAAAAGCCACCAAGATGCAATACTCATAAAAGATGAACCATAAAAAACAAAACCTTTTCCACTCCATTCAAACATTTCATTTTTATGTGAGATATAATAATCCCAACTCCCAATATATAAAAATAATTTACCTCCAATGATGCACGAAATGATGGTAATAATTAATAACAAACCGATTTCATTAATGCTTAAGTTTATTTTATTTTTCTGAAAGTTGAGATAAATAAAAGCAGCAATAATTCCAAGCATTATGCAAAATCCATATGCATAAATAGGATGGTTTTCGATATGGAATAATTCTGGATACATATAAAAATGCAATTTAGATAACTTCTTTATTTCAGTAATGATTTTAAAAAATTATTATTGCTTCTTATTTTTATATCATGATTCTTTCCGACAAAAATATTTTAAAAGAAATTGAAGCAGGCACAATTCTCATCGAACCATTTCGCAAAGAATGTTTAGGAAGCAATTCATACGATGTTCATTTAGGGCGACATTTAGCAACTTATAAAGATCGTGTGCTTGATGCCCGCGAGCACAACAAAATTGAAACATTTGAAATTCCAATTGAAGGATTTGTGTTGCAACCAGGTACGTTGTATTTGGGTGTTACTGCCGAATATACCGAAACGCATAAACATGTTCCGTTTTTAGAAGGCAAATCGAGCACAGGGCGTTTAGGAATTGATATTCATGCTACAGCAGGAAAAGGTGATGTTGGATTTTGTAATACGTGGACACTCGAAATTTCGTGCGCACAACCAGTGCGAGTTTATGCAGGAATGCCAATCGGTCAATTAATATATTTTGTTGTTGAAGGCGAAATCGATAAAATGTACAATGAAAAGAAAGATGCCAAGTATTCAAAACGTACTGTAAAGCCTGTTGAAAGTATGATGTGGAAGAATAAGTTTTAAATCATCAAACACTCAACAACACTTTCCAAGCATTATCAATTGGTATTACAAAGCTGTGATAAGTTTTTATATTAATTTCCCAAATTGGGAACTTTTCATATCTTTGCTAAAAGAAATGTTGAGTTGAGAATTATTTCAAAGAAAATACTCAGAGAATTTTGGGAAAAGCATTCTGACAGCGAACAGCAGTTAAAATCATGGTTTCAGGAAACGAGCGTTGCTGATTGGAAGAATCCGAAAGAAATTAAAAAAGAATATCCGAGTGCAAGTTTCTTAACAGATAATCGAGTTGTTTTTAATATTAAAGGAAATAAATACCGACTCATTGTAAAAATAAATTACGATTACAAAATGATTTGGATTCGGTTTGTTGGCACACATGCAGAATACGATAAAATTGACGCAACTAAAATTTAAAACCATGACCATAAAACCTATAAAAAATAAAAAAGATTATCAAGATGCACTCAAAAGACTTGAAGTGATTTTTGATTCGAAAAAAGGTTCGGTCCAAGGTGATGAACTTGAAATATTAGGCATACTGATTGAGAAATACGAAGACGAACATTTTCCAGTTGGCTTTCCTGATCCTATTGAAGCCATCAAATTCAGAATGGAACAAATGGGTTATAATCAAACCGACTTTGCCGATGTTATTGGTTTAAAAAGCCGTGCCAGCGAAATTTTAAATAGAAAAAGAAAACTGTCACTTGAAATGATTCGATTGATTCATGACAATCTGAAAATACCGACTGAGGTACTGATTCAATCGTATTAAAATATTTTATCAACTACTCAACAACACTTTCCAAGCATCATCAATTCTTTTTTCTTCGAGATACTTATGAGCCAATTTATGCAATTCGTTTTGCAATAATTCATCAGAAAAATCGGATTTAATTTTTTGCAATTCGGAATTCATTCTTCTAAAAACTTCAATCGAATCGGCATCAGGTAAATGCTCGGTATTGCCCAACATTCCCAAATCGTTTCCGGTTAAAAATTTACTGTTGCTAATCGTTTCAGGTAATTGGTCAACACCCATTCCCAAAGTGGTTAATGGCTTAGGAACTTCAAACAAAGCACTACCATTTGCCCGTGTATACCAATCGCCACCAAGTCGTGCAACAAGGTCAATTTTTTCTTGATCAATTTTTCCGGTAGCAGTCATCACATCGGGATTGATATGAATGAGTTTTACTTCACAAATCACTAAATTTCCTGCTCCACCTTCGGTTCCCAATGGTACCACTTGGTTTACGGTACACTCAAATTGCACAGGCGATTCTTTAACGCGTGGTGGTTTTACGAGAATTGATTTTTCTTCGGTAAAGCCGGCTTTCACAAATTCATTCGTTCCTTTGGGATATTCGCAACTCGACAAACTCATTTGCTGAACCATATCAAAGTTCACCATGTTTATCACAACCTCTTCAATCTCCAGTACATTTTCAAGCGTGTGTTTACTTGTATTGTCGCGAACTCTTCTTGCTGGCGAGAAAATTAAAATTGGAGGTTTGGTGCTGAACATATTGAAAAAACTAAATGGACTTAAGTTTACATTTCCGTTTTTATCAATAGTGCTTGCAAAACAAATTGGTCGTGGTGCTATTGAGCCTTGCATCAATGCCTGCAATTCTCCGGCTTTTATTTCTTTCGGATTGAATGATCGGTAAACAATTTCTTTTTGCATTTTTATGTTGAATTATTTTTCAAACACTTCAATTTCTTTATTCACTTTTACCAACTCTGTAAATTTTCCTAAGAAACGAGTTGCTTTAACAGAGCGGTCGTCAATCCAATGATAATTGCCACCACGTGGTTTCCCGAAAATAATTCCATGCCATTTAAAGCCATGTTCGTTCAACCATTGCTCGGTATAAGTGCGATGTTCTTCCAATCGTGAAGTAAAAAATGTGATGATGTGTCCTTCGTCAAACCATTTATTTAATTGTTCTTTTGCTCCAGGAATTTCTTCACAGGTTAGCATTCTTTCAGGTTCTTCATTCGGAACATCTTCACTAATTGTTCCATCTATATCAATCAAAAAATTCTTAGTGTTTTCAGGCAAAATCGGACTTAATAATTTTCCGTTCTTGTCGTAATTTTTTTTTAATTCTATGTGCATTTTTGTGTTATTCAGCAATAATCAAATAATAATTTTTCTTACCACGTTGTGCCAAAATATATTTATTGTTTATGAGGTGACTTGCATTTACAAGCATTTCCGCATCTTCCACTTTTTGTTTGTTAATGCTCACACCACCTCCTACAATCATTTTACGAGATTCGCCACGTGATGGAAAAATATTGGTTTTATCCGAAAGCAACTCAACAATGTTGATTCCTGTTTCAATTTCAGTTTTTGAAATGATTGATTGCGGAACGCCATCAAATACATCCAAAAAAGTTTTCTCATCAAGGTTTTTTAATGCATCGGCAGTGGCATTTCCAAATAGAATGTTTGATGCTTCAACAGCTGAGTTGTAATCTTCTTCGCTATGAACTCTGATGGTAATATCTTTTGCCAAAGCCTTTTGTAATGCACGCAAATGTGGTGCTGCAGCTTGTTCAGCTTCTAGTTTTTCAATTTCATCTTTGGTAAGTAAAGTAAAAATACGGATGTAATTTTTTACATCGTCATCACTGGCATTTAACCAAAACTGATAAAATTTATACGGTGATGTTTTTTGAGGATCGAGCCATACATTGCCACTTTCGGTTTTGCCAAACTTAGTTCCATCGGCTTTTTTTATGAGTGGTGTTGTTAATGCAAAAGCATCATCAACAGCCGATTTTCTGCGAAGCAATTCTGTACCCGTTACAATGTTACCCCATTGGTCACTACCGCCCATTTGCAGCTTCACGCCATTGTTATGATAAAGATGTAAAAAATCGTAACCCTGTACCAACTGATAAGTAAATTCGGTGAACGACATTCCTGTTTCCAATCGTGATTTTACTGAATCTTTGGCAAGCATGTAATTGATAGAAATATGTTTTCCTACATCACGAATGAAATCCAAGAAATTAAAATCCTTAAACCAATCGTAATTATTTACAATTACTGCAGCATTTTCAGCGGAGTTGAAATCGAGAAATTTTTCTAATTGTTTTTTTACACAACTTAAATTGTGTTGCAAGGTTTCTTCATTCAGCAAATTTCGTTCAGCACTTTTCCCTGATGGATCGCCAACCATTCCGGTAGCTCCACCAATTAAAGCAATGGGTTTATGTCCTGCTTTCTGAAAATGCAATAACATCATTATCTGAACCAGATTTCCAACACCAAGCGAATCAGAAGTTGGATCGAAGCCAATATAACCGCTTACCATTTCTTTGTTTAGTAATTCTTCGGTACCTGGCATAATATCGTGTAGCATTCCACGCCATTTTAATTCTGCTACAAAATTTGTTTTACTCATGGTTGCGAAAATAATCCATTTGCCATTTATTTTTCTTTCTACTTCAGAATATGTTTTATATCAGTAGTTGAATTATCACAGATGAATATATTTGTGTTTATGAAAACGATTGGAATCATCCGTGAAGAAAAAAAGCCTTACGATTTCAGAACGCCTTTAACTCCGGTTCAATGCATCGAGTTGATGCAAACATATCAGGATGTAAAAGTTGTTGTGCAGACTTCGCCTCATCGCTGTTTTAAAGATGAAGAATACATCAGTTTGGGGATAGAAGTGATGGAAGATATGAGCGGTTGCGATATTTTACTGGGAATAAAAGAAGTTCCCGTTTATCACCTCGTGGCCGGTAAAACATATCTCATTTTTTCGCATACGATCAAAAAACAATCATATAATATTAAGATGCTTCGTCACATCATCGAAAATAAAATTCGCTTGATTGATTATGAAACTCTGGTTTGGGATTCGGGCAATCGCATTATTGGGTTTGGTCGCTTTGCAGGTATTGTTGGTTCGCATTATGCATTTTTAATGTGGGGAAAAAGAAATGGTTTATATCAGATGAAATATGCCAACGAGTGTAAAGACATGAATGAACTTTACGCACAATACGAAGGTTTGCATTTTAAAAACATGAAAATTGTTTTATGTGGTGATGGACGTGTAGCACATGGGGTGATGGAGTTTATGAAGAAACTCAAAATACATCATGTTACACCCGAAGAATTTTTAGAAAATGAATACGAAGAAGCTGTTTATGTTCAGCTTCGTTCAGAAGATTATTATGTAAGACGTGATGAACGGGAGTGGGATAAATCTGATTTTTATAAGCATCCCGAAGAATATGAAACACGTTTCGAACCTTATTATAAAGAAGCAGATTTATTGATTAATGCAGTGTTTTGGAAAGAAGGAATTGTTCCGTTTTTTACCAAAGAGCAGATGAAATCGCGTGATTTTCGTATTCGTGTAATTTCGGATATTACCTGTGACATACCTGGACCATTACCAAGTACTATTAAAAGCACCACAATAGATAATCCTATTTATGGTTACAACCAACATTTGAATGCCGAAACGCAACCTTATCAAAAACCTTATATCGATGTTCAGGCTGTTGGGAATTTACCTTGCGAACTACCGGTTGATGCTTCGTTTGAATTTGGTGAGCAATTGTTGCGACATGTTTTACCAAATCTTTTAATTGAAGATAAGGGTGATATTATTAAAAATGCCACCATTGCCGAAAACGGCCACCTCACCGATAAGTACAAGTACCTTACCGATTATGTAGCCTAAGTATTTTTAAGTAAACAAATTTTGATGTTGGTTTGTTGAATAAATTAATTAATTAATACATTTTTTATTAACTCACTCATTCACCAACTCACTAACTCACAACTATTACATGGCAGGCGGCAGAAGAAATTTTAACAGCAACGGAAACTCAAAAGAAGAAACTCCAAAAGTAAAAGTAAACAAAGAAACATTGCGTGAAGCATTGGTTCTTTTTACTTACTTAAAACCATTTAAAGCTAAATTTATTTTAGCAATGATTTTCATTGCACTCTCGGCATTTTCAACAAGTTTGTTTCCGTTTTTTTTAGGCAAGATGTTGGATGCTGCAGCACCTGGAGCTAGTTTGCCATCAATGGCAGGAACCGCAAACATGAGCTCTCAGCTTGGTTTTAGTTTTCGTACCGTGCAATGGAGTTTAAATACTTGTATCATATTAATCTTTGCTCAATTATCGCTTCAAACAATTTTTTCATACATGCGAGTATACTTGTTAACTGAGGTTGGCGAGAAATCATTATCAAACATGCGAAAAGATGTTTACTCAAAATTGCTAAGCATGCCAATGAGTTTTTTTACAGAGAAAAGAGTAGGAGAGTTGAGCAACAGAATTTCATCTGATCTTTCGCAAATACAAGATGCAGTTTCACTAACTCTTGCCGAATTTTTGAGAGGAATTTTTACACTTATTATCGGATTGGCATTTATTTTTTGGATATCGGCAAAGCTCGCATTGGTCATGCTTTCGGTGGTTCCGGTTATAGCTATTTTAGCAGTTGTTTTCGGAATGCGCATTCGTAAAATGGCTCGCAAAGCCCAAGATCAATTGGCAGATAGCGGCACCATTGTTCAGGAAACTTTTCAGGGAATTACTATTGTTAAAGCTTTCACCAGCGAGTTTTATGAAATCAACCGTTATGCAAAAAGTGTGTATGCAGTTGTAAATACAGCCATTGCCAATGCACGATATCGTGGAGCATTTATTTCGTTTATGATATTTTCGGTTTTTGGTGCAATAGCATTTGTGATGTGGTATGGA
>CANKGI010000082.1 GCA_947481365.1 Bacteroidota bacterium
CAAGATTTGGAAACAAATGCTACCTCATGTTGTGGTACCGGAGGATGCAGTACCGAAGTGTATAATATCATGAATGATGATTATTCAAAGCTTGAAGGGTATAGTGCTGATGCTGATCTTGCTTTGGGATGTGGTTTACCAACACAATATGCCAAAATTAAAAAAGGAGATTTAGTAGTTGATCTTGGAAGTGGAGCTGGAAACGATTGTTTTGTTGCACGACATGAAACAGGAGAAACAGGTAAAGTAATTGGAATTGATTTTACTCCTGCAATGATTGAAAAAGCAAGAGAGAATGTCGAAAAACTTGGATACAACAATGTAGAGTTTCGCTTGGGTGATATAGAGAAAATGCCAATTGCTGCTAATCGTGCAGATGTAGTTGTGAGCAATTGTGTGTTGAATTTAGTGCCCGATAAAAAGCAAGCAGTTTGCGAAATTTTTAGAATATTAAAGCCTGGTGGGCATTTTAGTATTTCGGATGTTGTACTTGTTGGATTGCTTCCTGAAAATATTCAATCGGCTGCTGAAATGTATGCAGGATGCGTTTCGGGAGCATTACAAAAAAATGATTACTTATATATTATCGAACAAACAGGTTTTAAAAACATCACCATTCAAAAAGAAAAACCAATCATTGTGCCTGATGATATTCTTATCAATTATTTATCAGCCGAACAAATAAACGATTTCAAAAAAAGTGGACCCGGAATTTTTAGCATAACAGTATATGCCGAAAAACCTTTAGAAAACTGTTGTACTCCTGGTTCTAATTGTTGTTAATTTTAAAAAAAATGAGCTCAAATAATTGTAGTCCTGTAACCGAAAAAAAGAAACTAAGTTTTCTTGATCGTTACTTAACGCTTTGGATTTTTTTGGCCATGGTAATAGGTGTAGGAATCGGATTTTTTATTCCTTCTTCCTCAAATTTTATCAACTCGTTTTCGAGTGGTACAACAAATATTCCTTTGGCAATTGGTTTAATTTTAATGATGTATCCCCCACTGGCAAAAGTAAAATATGAAAACATGCGCGAAGTTTTCAGTAACATGAAAATATTGTCGTTATCACTTTTACTCAACTGGATTATCGGTCCAATTCTGATGTTCATATTGGCAATTATTTTCTTACATGATCATCCATCATATATGATAGGACTGATTATTATAGGCCTTGCCAGGTGTATTGCCATGGTAATTGTTTGGAATGAATTGGCAGAAGGTAACCGTGAGTATGCTGCAGGACTAGTTGCCCTTAATAGTATTTTTCAAATTCTGTTTTTTAGTTTGTATGCATACATTTTCATCACTTTATTATTGCCATACTTTGGTATGCAAGGCATAGAAGTTAACATCACCATATCGCAAATTGCAAAAAGCGTTGGCATATATTTAGGAATTCCATTTGCAGCAGGAGTAATTAGCCGATACACTTTAATTGCTCTTAAAGGTGAAGAATGGTTTCAAAAAAAATATGTTCCATTCATATCTCCAATTACTTTAAGTGCACTTTTATTTACAATCGTTTTAATGTTTTCATTAAAAGGTGAACTCATCGTAAATATTCCATTTGATGTGATACGAATTGCCATTCCATTGGTGATCTATTTTGCAATCATGTTTATTACCAGTTTATTTATCGGGAAAAAATTGGGTGCCGATTATTCGAAAAATACATCCATTGCATTTACAGCTACAGGAAATAATTTCGAACTTGCAATAGCTGTTTCTATAGGCGTTTTCGGAATAAACAGTGGTGAAGCATTTGCGGGAGTTATTGGTCCATTGGTTGAAGTACCGGCATTAATTGCTTTGGTAAATGTGGCATTTTGGTTTCGTAAAAAATATTATTTAAGGGGATGAGGGGATGAAGAAATGAGGGGATGAAGGTTTAGCGCAAGTTGGGATGAAGTGATGAGGGGATGAGGGGATGAAGGAATGAAGAAAAATACTTAAAATAAATGAAATGAAAAAAATTTTAGTTTTATGTACAGGCAACAGTTGCCGCAGTCAGATTGCACACGGTTATTTGCAACATTTTGCAGGAGACAATGCTTTTGTTTACAGTGCAGGCATTGAAACACATGGTGTAAATCCGAGAGCTATAAAAGTGATGGATGAAGACCGTATTGATATTGCTCACCACACTTCAAACAATGTAAGTGAGTATAAAAATATCGATTTTGATTTTGTAATAACTGTATGCGACAATGCTAATGAGCATTGCCCAGTTTACCTTTCTTCAAATTCAAAATTGAAAAGATTCCATCACAATTTTCCTGACCCAGCTAAAGCCACAGGAAGTGAAGAAGATATTATGCGCGAGTTCAGAAAAGTTCGAGAAATGATTAGAATTTATTGTAAGGACTTTGTGAAAGATTATTTATAAAATACTTAAAATAAAAAAACCTGCAATGCAGGTTTTTTTATTACTAAATACATAAACAAAACTATTCAATTATTATTTTTCTTGTGTAATTTTTCCCTTCAGAATTTATTCTTACAAAATAAATTCCTTTTGAAAATGCAGTCAAATCAATATCCGAAATTTGATTGGTAACTGTTGCTGAATAAATCTTCTCTCCTATCAGATTAATGATTTCGAGATTTACTGTTCCACCTTTTACCAAACCAATTGTAAATTTACCTGAACTAGGATTAGGATAAATTTCAACAAAACTATCATCTGTATTTATTTCAGAAACGTCTGTAGTAACTGTTGATGCTCCACCAAATTTAGCTACATAAGCTCCACCATTTGCTGTTAAACCATTATATGTAACAAACATGGTTGTTGCTGTATCAATATTTCCGAGCGAAACAGGAAACATATAAGTTGCACTGGTAACAAACATATCACCATTTGCACTCACACCAATTCCTGCAATTTGATTATTGGTTTCGGCAGTTTGCATATACCGATACCATTTATTTACTAAATTAGAATCGAAGCAAGCAACAAATCTGTCTGAGCTTCCTGATGATCCCACTTTAGGTAATTTAAATGTATTCAAATATCCACCTGAATAAGATGATGCACCATAGAAATACAATCGATCATTTTTACCTGCAACAACTTTCAGAAATGAATAACCTGATTTGGTATTTTGTGTTACTGTTTTCGACCAAATTAAAGTTCCATTGGTATTGTATTTTGCAATAAAAGGATTGGTTGTATACTGATCGGTTGTAATTCCTTTTAGCGTATCACTTCCAAAAACAATCTTGTCGTTATAATCACCGTACACAAAAATATTTCCTTTCGTATCAACAGTAATTCCGTTCGGTCCAACCAAAGTTGATATCACATTTTTTAAAGCATTGTTCGATAAATTTATCCAACGAACAGCACCAGTATCATTTAGTTTTAAAGTAATCACATCATAATAACCATATGCGTATGTTGGATTTGTGTTTGTTGCAGTTTTTCCATCTATCGTAACAGGGGTACTTCCGTTTCCGCCCATAAATTTACTGGTAAGATAAACGTTGTTATTCAAATCTGTTTGTCCATAAATTTCTTCCATAGCTGTTGGCAATGATTTGAAAAACAATACCGCTCCAGCACTGCTAATTTTAACCAATGCTTTACTTCCGTTATACGTTTTTCCACCTATAACCATCGTACCATTATTGCTTTCTAAAATTAAATAGATATTACTTAATGCATCACTAAAAATCTCTTTCGTATTAATTACTGCGTTAGATTGTGGTGTGTAATAAAGTTTCCATAATGGTTTAACCTGAGCATCAAACTTAGTAAGTAAAAGAAAACTTGTCGATGCGGTGTCTCTTAATGTATCCTTACCAATATTGGGCGATTTGATATTAACGTCTGAATAATAGTATCCTGTTCCTGAAAATAGAACATTTCCTTGTGCATCAGATTTTACTTTGTTAAACATTGGATGAATGTTTAAAAATGCTAAAAGATTTCCTGATGAATCGTGCTTTGCAAAATAAGCACTTGTAGAGCCTGATAGATTTAATGTTGTGGTATCGTATTTCATTGGTTGGTTGTATTGCCCAACAGTGAAAACAGTACCTGCCGAATTTACATCATAACTTAAAACAGACTTGCTGCCTGTACTGATTCTAAGCCATTGCCATTCTTGTGAAAAAGCTGATGAAACGAATAATAATAAAATTGCGGTGGTAAAAAGTTTTTTCATAGTAAATAGTTTTAAATTTATATGGGACAAATATATTATTCATTCAAATGCGAAAATTTGAAAATAAGAAAATACGTAATATAACGTATCTCTATTTAAGCATAAATTGGCTTGGTATAATACGAATGATGCAGGTTATTTGTATACTTGCACATGCTTTTTATGCGTATCATATTATTTCCGTTTTCTATTTTTTATGCCCTAGGAATTGGTATACGCAATCTGTTGTACAAAACTGGTATTTATCAAAGTATTCAATTCGACTTTCCTATTATCTGCATCGGAAATCTATCATTCGGTGGAACGGGCAAAACGCCACATATCGAGTACCTGATCAATTTGCTTAATAGTAAATATAAAGTTGCTGTATTGAGTCGTGGTTACAGACGAAAAACAAAAGGATATATTTTATCAGACAATTCATCAACTGTTGAGCAAATTGGTGACGAACCATTTCAAATCAAAAATAAGTTTAACAATGTTGCTGTTGCAGTTTGCGAAAATCGGGTATTAGGTGTACCAAATCTATTGGCCGATGAGCCCGAAACAAATGTGATTTTAATGGATGATGGATTTCAACATCGTGCAATTAAGGCAGGCTTAAATATTATTTTAACCGATTACTCGCGATTATTTTACAGAGATTGGATTGCTCCATCGGGTATGTTACGTGAATTTAGAATTGCATACAAAAGGGCTCAAATCATTATAGTTACTAAATGCCCCATTAATATAACTGATGAACAAAGAGCAAATATCATCAAAGAAATTTCACCTATTGATGGTCAAAATATATATTTCTCCTATCAGCTTTACGATGAACTCACAGCTCTTTATCAAACAGAAATAATACCGAACAAAGAAACCGAAGTGCTTTTATTTGCTGGCATTGCCAACATTCAAAGTTTAGAAGAGCATTTAAAAAAGAATTTCAAATCAGTAAAGTCGATACATTTTGCCGACCATAAATTTTATTCAGAAATTGTAATTGATGAAATATTACAAAAGTTTAATTCCATCAATTCATCTAATAAAATAATTATTACAACTGAGAAAGATGCTGTAAAACTACGTGATTCGCATATCGAATCATTGTTTAAGAACGTGCCGATATTTTATCAGCCAATGAAAATTAATTTTTTCGAACAAGATCATTCATCATTCAACACCATTATATTAAACTATGTTAACCAATCAAATAACTGAAGCAGCCGAATTTATTCGAAGCAAACATTATGTAAAACCCCAAGCAGGAATTATTCTTGGTACTGGGTTAGGAGGTCTTGTAAAAGAAATAAATATTACGACTACTATTTCTTACAAAGACATTCCTCATTTCCCTGTATCAACTGTTGAAAGTCACGAAGGAAAATTGATTTTAGGAAAACTTGGCGGCAAAGAAGTGATTGCCATGCAAGGTCGTTTTCATTATTATGAAGGTTACACCATGCAACAAATAACCTTTCCGGTTAGAGTGATGAAAGCACTTGGCATCGAAAATATATTTATTTCAAATGCTTCGGGAGGATTAAATCCAGCTCAAAAAGTTTCAGATTTAATGATACTGAACGACCACATTAATTTATTGCCAGAGCATCCGCTTCGTGGGAAGAATGAAGATAAATTAGGCCCACGTTTTCCGGATATGAGCAAAGCGTATGATGCCGAGTTTATTGAGCGTGCAAAAGCAATTGCAAAGAAAAATAACATTGTCGTTCACGAAGGTGTATATGCAAGCGTTCAAGGTCCAACACTCGAAACCAAAGCCGAATACAAATACATTCGCATTATTGGTGCCGATGCAGTTGGAATGAGCACCGTTCCTGAGTGTATTGTTGCTCGTCACATGGATATGCGTGTTTTTGCAATTTCGGTAATTACCGATTTAGGTGTTGAAGGACATATTCAGGAAACTTCGATTGAGGATGTAATTAATGCTGCAACCAAAGCCGAGCCAAACTTATCTTTATTGATAAAAGAGCTTATTGCTTCACTTTAATGAAAAAAATCCTACTTGTTGTAAGTCTATTTATTTGCATTGCTGCGCAAGCACAAAAACAATCGCTCAATATCAGTTTGCTTGCACACTGGAACGATTCGACACTTAACCGTTGCGATGCAGATCAAATTTGGAACGACTTAACAGGATGGAACGACACTATAAAAAAACGAGAATATTTAATTGCGGGCAGTTGTGATTCGATATACTTTTTTGATATCACAGTTGATTCGGTGATAAAAAAATGTGCCGTAAAAGAAGGTCATTCGCGTAATTCAATTAATCGCGATTACGAAACCTATAGCCATTATGTTTATTGTGTTTCCGACAGAAGCAGTCCGGTTGGTTCGTTGCAAATTTTCGATTTACAATACCTCCCCGACTCGGTGCATTTGGTTTATGATAATGATTCGTTAAGTGTAAACACACACACCATTTTTATTGAAGCCAAAAGTAAACGTGCCTATTTATGTTCGAATATTCGTGGACACATGTCAGGCTCAAGTGCCATGGGCATTCTATCGCTTGCAAATCCCGAACATCCAGTTTTTATCGGTGAACTTCCGGTAAGTTCTCCTTGTAATTTGGTACACGAAGTGTTTGTACAAAATGATACAGCTTATTGTTCGTGTGGTTATAATGGCTTATTCATTTACGATTTTAAAAATGCAGGAAATCCAATTGAGATTGGAAGCATTTCTCCCGGTTATCCTTATGGTGGTTATAACCACAGCAGTTGGATTGACAGTACAGGAAAATACCTGCTATTTAGTGACGAACTTCCATTTGGAATGCCTATTAAAATTTACAACATTCATGATATTCAAAATCCTGTTTCGGTTAAAACATTTAATTCGAACATAGGAGCCACACCTCACAATGCTGATTGGAAAGGACGTTTTGCCTGGACTTCATCCTATGAAGATGGTGTTTATTGTTACGACCTCATAGACCCTTCAAACCCTGTTGTAGCAGGATATTACGACACGTATATGAAAAATGCTCCGGGAAGTTATTTTGGATTTCATGGTTGTTGGGGTGTGTATTGTTTTTTGCCATCGGGTAAAATTTTAGCAAGCGATATCAGTGAAGGATTATTTGTATTAAAACCATCGGCAAATCTTGGTATCAATACTTTTAGTCAGGATAAAATACATTACAGCATTTACCCAAATCCATTAACAGAAAACACGATAATCAAAATCACTTCTACACAAAATGAAGATGCATTGCTTAGTATTTTTGATGTGGTTGGAAATGTATTGATACATAAAACTATTCAACTTGCAAATGGTGAAAACGAAATTGATTTAAATGAATTGAATGCTTTTAAAAACGGAATGTATTTCGTTCAGATAAAAACAATTTCACAAGTTTGGAATACAAAATTGATGAAGCAATGAAAAAAATTGTTCTTCTGTTTTTTATCATCATCTTTTCTAATGTTTACGCACAACAAGGATGGAACCTCACACTTCTATCGCACTATAATGACCCCAATCTTGCAAAAATTGGCACTCAAATTTGGAATGCTAACAAAGGCTGGGCCGACACCATCAAACACCGAGAGTATATTGTAGCAGGCTCAGTCGATTCCATTTATTTTTTTGATATAACCAATCCCTCGGTCATGAAAAAATGTGCCGTGAAAAACGGAATCAATCATTCGATCAACAGGGATTTTGATATTTATGATCATTATGTTTATTGCGTGAGTGATAACGGAACACCAGGTGCATTACAAATTTTTGATATGCAATATTTGCCCGACTCAGTTCATAGCGTTTATGAAAGTGATGTAACCGGAATGAATTGTCATACTGTTTTTGTAAACCCATTAAGCAAACGATTATACAAATGCATCAATCGTTATAAAACCACTAACATTGTTATTCCACTCGAAGTATACTCGATTGCAAACCCTGCAAATCCAGTGTTTTTAGGACGAATAGAACGTTCGGGATATGCAGATGTTCACGAGAGTTATGTTCACAACGATACTGTATATTGTTCATCGGGGTGGCAAGGATTATTTATCTATGATTTTACGGATGCATTACATCCAAAAGTTTTAGGCTCCATAACACCTCCATATCCCGAGAGTGCATATAACCACAGTTGCTGGTTAGACAGTTCGGGTAAATACATGGTATTTACAGATGAAACAGCCGAAGGCACAGGAATAAAAATTTACGACATCACAGATTTACAAAATCCGAAAGCAGTTGGAAATCCATTTAGAAGTTATGGTTCACCTCATAATACCTACTGGCTCGGAAAATTTATTTATGCATCGATGTATTATGGTGGTGTAAATATTTATTTGATGGATACACTTACCAAACCAAAATTAATTGCCTCTTATCCAACATTCGATAAACCGCATACAAACAGTGTTTACGAAGGATGCTGGGGCGTGTATCCATATTTACCATCGGGAAATATTATTGCAAGTGATATGAACACCGGAATATTTTTATTAAAACCCTCGTCAAATCTTGCTATTAGCGAAACACAGATTATTTCAGGAATCGAAACATTTCCCAATCCATTTACCAATAAAGTATCCATACGTTTTTTATCAACACAAAAACAACAAGCACATTTGCTGGTTTACAATTTGCAAGGTAAAATTGTAACCGAAAAATTAATTGAAACATTGCAAGGTGAAAATGAAATTGAAATAAACAACCTCCAACAAGAAGGAATGTATATCATCAAAATTGTAACATCGCAGCAATCGTTTCACCAATCCGTTTTTAAACTATAACATACGAGTGAGTAAAAGCAATTACAAACATTTAATCAGCAATTTTATCTGCATAATCGTTTGCTTTGTTAGTATGGATGTATGGGCTCAGTTCCCAACAAATCCGATGGGTGCCGCTACTCCACCTGCAAATGTTTTTCCAAAAGACAGTGTTAAAAGTGCTGTACTAAAAATATCAACTCAGTATGTAACCGAAGATGAAATTAACCGCAATATTCCATTACATCATATTGATACCAATCCGAATGGTGCTGAAATATTTCACAATCTTTATAAGAACTACACCGTATTTCAAGACCTCGGAAACATAGGAACTCCATCACGTTCGTTAATTTTTAATACCGACCGACATGTTGGTTTCCGTTTATGCAACAATCCATTTGAAGGATATTGGATGAAACCGGAGGAGACAAAATTTTATAATACAAAAACACCATACACCGATTTATTTTATGCTCAAGGAAGCAACGAATTAATTTATTTGCTGGCACGTCATTCTCAAAATATACTTCCTCGATGGAATGTAGGTGCCGATTTGCAACGCATCACATCAGTTGGTTTTATTGGCCGACAGAACACGAGTATTTATAATTATCAATTCTTTACCCGATATACTTCAAAAAATAAAAAGTACGAATTAATTGCTCATGCTACATGGAATCGCGGTGTGGTTGAAGAAAGCGGAGGTATTCAAATTGATACTTCTTTTGAAACATTAACGGGCACAAACAAAAAAGTATTATCAAATTTAAACAGTTCTCAAACACGTTTTAAATCTCGTACCGCCTACGTAAAACAATACTGGCATTTTGGAAATCTCGAACAAATAATTAATAAAGAAGATACGATTTACGAGATGCATTCAACCAAACAACTTTCCTACTCGATAAAAGCTGAAGAAACCTCATTCATTTTTGAGAACTTAAAAGGCGATACCAGTTCTACTTTATTACCTCATCAATACTATGATGTAACTACCAATACTTTTGATTCTACTTACTTTGGCAAAATAGAAAACCGTATTGCTTATGATATGTTTACTGGTTCTCAAATTCAGTTAAAAGATAGTATCCGAAAATATATGGGCGTTGGTTTTACTCATGCAATGATTGTTACTTCACAAAATCCGTATGTACGAAATTACCAAAACTTGTTGTGTGATTTTACCTATGAAAACATCAAATTAAAAAACAATACAATATCCGAAATGGGTTATTTGGCCTACGACTTTGCCGGATACAATAGCGGTGATTACAAACTAAAAGTTGCTTTAAAATACCGTACTTATCTTTTTGATTTAGGTGTAAATGCCGAAGAACAATTGTATAAACCCGACTATAATTTGCTGATCAATAAATCCAATCAGTTTTTATGGAACAACGAAAACACCTTTAACAAAACACAAACCGATCGCATCGGATTTCAAGTTTCTACACGAAGATTCAGAAATAATTTTCACCTCACTGTAAACTCATATATACTAAATAACTGGGTATACATCAACTCCAGTTGTTTGCCTACACAATCGGCAAGTGCCATAATGGTTAATACTGTTCAGCTAAATAAAACATTCAGGTTATGGAAATTTTATTTCGAGCATTTTATTTATTACCAGCAAACAAACAATGATGTAATAAGAGTTCCTGAGCTTTCGGGAAAAATTAGGTATTATTTCCAGAGCCGATTTAAGACCATGAAATTTCAACTTGGCTTCGATGTGTTTTACAATACTGCATACTATGGTAATAATTACAATCCTGCTACTCGCCAATTTTACTTGCAAAACGAGAGACTAATTGGAAACTATCCATTGTTCGAACCATTTATTACAAGTGAAATAAAACGAGTGATTTTCTTTTTTAAATACGAACACTTGAATCAGGATTGGTTTAACAATAACGGATATTATTATACACCCCATTATCCCCTCTCCCTTTCATCTTTCCGCATTGGAATCAGATGGCGTTATTACGATTAATTTTATCTGATGATGGAGAAATTGGTGTAGTTTTTACATTCATTTTCTTCTACCAAAACTTCATTTACCAAGGTTCCTGGCGAACCTTCATGACACCAGTTTATAAATAACTTCAAATCTTCGTCACAACCTTCGGCTTCAATACTTACCGAACTATCCTCATTATTTTTTACTGTTCCTAAAACACCCAACTCGTTTGCTTTTAACTGCGTAAATTTTCTAAAAAACACACCTTGAACTTTTCCTTTAACAATGATATCAATATGTTTCATTGCGATTATTTCTTATTAAGCGTATTTAAAAATTCGTTGCAACTATTTGTCAAAATCTGAAACACATTTTCAAAATCATTTTCGTTGCCATAATATGGATCGGGAACATCGGCTCCAATTAGGTTATTATCGAATTCGCGCATCAATAAAATTTCCGCATTTGAATTTGCAGTTTTTATTTTGATGATATGTTCTAAGTTCGATTTATCCATTGCAATAATATAATCGAAGTTTAAAAAATCGGCTTTCACAAAAGCCCTCGCTCTGTGTGTTAAATCGATTCCATGAGATTGTGCATTAGCTCGTGTTCGTTTATCGGCAAGCTCACCAACATGATAGGAGGCTACTCCTGCTGAGTCGCATTGAATAAAATGAGTCAATTTATTTTCGGTAATGAGTTTACTGAAAATTCCTTCGGCAAGTGGCGAGCGGCAAATATTTCCTAAACAAACAAACAGTACATTTATCATGGTGTAAAAATAAAAAAAGCTGCCCAATGAGCAGCTTTTTATTTATTATAAATTAATAATTAGTTAGCCAAAGCTGGTTGTAATAATGATCCTACTTGTGCTTGACTCATATCAACTAAAGAAACTGATCCGTCAGCTTTAAATATTTCTACTTTGTTGATGTCTTCATGTATAGTTGCAATTTTAGTAACTGTACCGTTTTTCTCAACATTCCAAGTATGACTTGCAGGAGTGTAGAATAAAGCTACTTTATTATTATCGCTCATGCTATTTATATCGAAACGATTTTGTGTAGCAGTGATTTTATAGTCTTTTCCGTCTTTACCTTTTACAATTTGGTGTTCAACATCACCCGGCTTCATTGCCATAGGATTTGAACCTGTCCAAAATTCAACCAAATTTAAAATTCCATCTACAAAAACTGCAATTCCATAAACTGGTAGAATTCCTTCAAAAACCCAGAAAATTAAATTGTTTACAAATTTGTTGGATGTAACTTCTTTGTTCCAAGTGTAAAGTTTGCGAGTAAGAGCAAATTCACCAAAACATCCTGATGATAAAGTACCAATGCCTAGC
>CANKGI010000083.1 GCA_947481365.1 Bacteroidota bacterium
AGTTCCCAAAGTGTTTTCTGTTTGATACTCGGTTGTGTAATTAATATTACCTACATCCCATGATGTAAGCGTTAATCCGATAACACTTCCAGATGACCCAACAGACTGAGATAATGACAGCGAGTTGATGTTTGTTCCTGTTCCTTGTAAATAATTTACATGTGCAAAAACAAGCTCAGTACTTTCGGTATAAGCAAGCCCTCCAATATTATATTGAAACGCTTCTACACCATGTATTGATGCACTGTTTGAACCACCTAAACCAGCAGAACGTGCATATGGATTTATCAATAACTGTGTAGCTCCTGCTCCACCTGCTCGATCCGGATTACCTGCATTTGCAACTGAAGTAATCATGATGCCTGTTATGATTTGTAGTAAATATCTTTTCATTTTGTGTAAAATAAAATCTCTTTAATCAATTATAAATTTATGTTAGAATGAATCATAATCAGCTGTACGCATCACGCCAAACCATTTTATTATTCTTTCTTCACCTAATTCAGTTGCTTGTATATGTATTAAATATACTCCACTTGAAATTGGCACTTTAGCATCATTTTTTAAATCCCAAAGTAAAAAAGTTTGGGTATTATCATCTCTGCTTAATTTTCTAACCAATACACCATCAAGTGTATAAATTCTAACTGTACATTTAGTAGGCAGGTTAGTTATTTTAACCCTTGTATCAAGAGCATTTCCTGGATCTTCATAAATTGAAAATGCATAGTAAGGATTAGGAACAATGTTCACGATATCCAAAGCTTTCTTGGCATATGTCTTACCTGTTTGAACTTCTTTTCCGGATGTACTAAACTTAAAGAATGGCATGCCATTGTTATATGATTTATTAATATCAGTACCTGTAAAGAATGATTGATATGGTTTCTTCACATTGATAGTAACAGCTACATCATTTGGAACAATACCATCTTTTGTAGTCCATAAATTTGAAGCAAGCGGCATTGTTGTATACATTGCCTGAGAGAAGAAAATACGCTTACGAACTTTATATGATGGATTAAATGATGAAGTCATTAACACATTAGTATCCATACATGCTGTTGCTGGGTCTGCAGGTTTATCAAGTAAACATTTATAATTTCTACACTCATCATATCTGGTCGGCTTGTATGTTAATCCGGTGATTGCAGTGAATTTTTTCTTACCCATCACATATACGTAATGTTTACCTCCAAATACAGGAACACCTTGATTAGCTTTAACAGCAATAGGTGTACTTGTTGGATTCCAAACCATATCCTGTCCTTGATTAATTGGGTCTGATGAATTTTCACCAAATAAGATATTCAATCTTTCGCCTGTTTCGAGATTAATTGCATAACCAGGGAACCATCCCATTCCATTTTCAAGGATATAATTTGCATCTTCTGGATTGATGCTTGAACCTGAACCATCTTTAGCAGGGACACCATTTTTATCAACCGATTTAGAAACTCTCACGTCTAACTTATCAGCACCTCCCATATTTAAACTTGGGTCTTCTCCTGTTTCAAGAACTAAACATCTCGACCATTTTGATTTATCTGAAGTGAATACAATGCGAACACTATATAAATCCTTAAGTAAATTATCAGACGAACCTGTGCAACCTGAATTATCAGATCCAGGGCCATATGAACCTAATGCACCTGATCCTAAAGATCTATATTTTGCTGCTAATGCATATGGAGACCAAGTAGCACCTAATATTTTAGAAAAGTTTTTATTCGGATCTAATGCATTTCCAGCCACTGCGTAATCAGTAGTAGCACATTTACTAAACGCAGGATTATCTTTAGAACCATTTGTACCCGACCTAATCCAATTATATTGATTAGGCATAAACGTCATGTAATTTGGATCCTCATCAACTACACCATTTAACCATTTTGTACCTGTTGGATTATTATATTCTATAGAAGATGATATAAATCCATTTGTTAAATCAACATCAGCTGAATTACCTCCTGTATATACCCTTCCTTCTCCAGGACGAATACATTGTGTGATATTAATTGATATCCCCCACTCAGGAATAATTTGCTCAAATGGATTAAGTATTGATGTTTGAGATTTTTTAATATCACCAGTACTTACTCTTCTGATATACCAAAATGTATTTGCAGGATCAAGCATATCTGCTTTATCACCAACAGAAGAAGTGTCTCTTAACCACAATTCGAAATTATCAAGTGGCACTTTTAACGGATTAATAACTTTGATATAAACAGGTGCTGCACCTGAAGGATAATTTCTCTCTTTACACAAGTAACCATTTGTTGAAAGTAAAGCTTGATTAATATTTTCTTGCGATAATGTAATCAATCCACCACCATTACCAGCTCCTTCTAATTGTGTGACAGCTATTCCATCTCCATAATCAGAATTAATTTGAGTTCCATCACCACGAGGTGAAGGATCATGAGGTGATACAGAATAAATTGCAATTGCATCTTGACCTATTGTTGTTCTGCTTCCTAAATATTGTAAGGCATCATTACTACAATCTGTTGCATTAGCAAAAGCTACTACCATAAAATAATAATTCTGGAAGTTTGAAAGTGACTGATCAGTACCGGTTGCAAATAAATCTTTTGTTACTACTAATGAATGTTGAATTCCAGTGTTATTGCACTTAACCATCACTTTTTGGATATGATCCAAATCCGGATCAAAAACAGTATTTACCAACTGTTTATTTACATCATCAACCACATCATATTCGGCTACAAGTTGTGCTTGAGTTACATCATTAAAATCACTAGGTAAACTTGGCGATTTTAACTGAAAAACTTGATATCCTTGGAACTTGTAATGAGTACGATTTGGTTTACAACTTCCAAAAAACGAATCAGAGAAATTCTCAATAACTTGTGTATTTGTTATAGTTAACACCAATTTTTTATTCAATTCAACAATATCCATTGTTGGTGCTTTAGGACCTTCAATAAGATTAAAGTTATTGTTAAATAGCGCTTCGGCTTTAGAGTTTGCAGCTAACAATAAGTTAAACGAACCTCTTGCACCACCTGATGATGAACGAGCCCAAACCACGCCAATTGTTACTTCATTTACTGCTCCAGGTAGCAATGAGAAAGATCCGGCAGTTTGAAGAAAACGTCTGTCGCCTGCTTTATTACCAGCTGTAACTTCAGTCCAATTTGTACGACCTGCAGGGTCAGTTAAACCAGGAAACATAAAACTAGCTGTATCAGAACCTTTTGTTCCATCACCACCATATTTAATTGATGAACCATCTTTCCATCTACCATTTAAGTATCCCCAATAATGAATATCTTTTTGAGGATTTCCTTGTGTAGTCCAATCATTATTATAATATACAAATTTTGTAAGTCCAATTTCAGAACCATCAGCGCGCTTAGGACCTTTGAAGAAATTCACACCAATACTTGGCGGGTTAGCTCCATATCCTAAAGTTCCCGGATCCACATCTTCTCCGTTATAACAAATACCTAAGTTATGGGTAACATTACATTCAACGTAGTCATCAGAGTAATTTCCTAAATCCGGATCTACCCACTGACCAAACACACAACTGTCAATTTTTTCACCACCTCTATTAATTACTTTGGTTCTGTAAAAGGTCATGTTATTAACCTCATCATTTGTAGAGAAAGCGAAAGCCTGTGTTTGAAACTCGAGACCAATTGGAATACCATAAGTTTCTGTATGTATATTTCCTTTATCGTTATAAAGAATAAACATCATTTGGTCAGGAATATTTTTATCCTTATTCTGATCAAATGCAGGGTAATCTCCATCTTGCCAATCGTAATCTCCATTTTTATTTACATCAAAAAACGGTGCTAAATATTGCGATTCACCTAATGCAACATTACCTTGCCATGGCCATGTTTTAATATCATCTCCGGCTGATTGTCTGTTTTCTGGTGAACTTCTAAAATTATCAATATCTGTAAGTTTTACACTCCATATTTTATCAAATTGCTTGCAACGATCAGCAGTAATTGATGCTGTACCAATACTTAATGGACCAGGAAAATAGTCATTACCATTTTGTCTGTAAGTTTGAGCTGCAATTCGAAGATTTCCGTTAGAAACTCCACCAATCCATAATGCACCGGCAAACAATGAGTTTTTTGAAACATTACCTTGCTGTGTAACTTTAGGAATTTCGTACTTAGCCGAAATCAAATCCCACCACATATCGCCACCATCTAAAATAGTGGTACGCACATTATTTACATTTAGTTCTCTTTGTGCTCTGGCAGGCTCACAACCTACTGATTTCTTATATAGCTCTTTGCTGTGATCAACGGGTTTGTCAACGGGAGTAACACCTAAATTTTCTTTAGCACTTGATGTTGCCAAATTAAATATAAGCAAACCAGCTAATCCGCTTAGCTTAATAAAATTGAATGATGTATATAAACGTTTCATTTTATAATTAATTAATCTATTGGTCATTTATTTACAATTAAAAGCTTAATGATATTCCTAATCTTGTTAATCTAGGCAATGCGAAGTTTCCTGGATTTAATATCTTAATATTATACAAGTCAATAAATGATTGAGCGTTGGTTGCATTTCTGATTGAAGATGCTGCATTTGGCGACATAATATAACCATCATCATAAGCCGAACCTGTATATTGATAAACACCAAGTACATTAGCTGCATTAAAAATATTCTGAATTTCAAAGTAGATACGCAAGCTGTACATCGAAGTTTTCCCTTCAATGCTTTGACTCTTCATCATAAAATATTTATCGATGTTTATATCAGTAAAAAACTGAGAAGGAAGATTTGAACTGTTGATTGTCCCTTTAACTTGTGAACGTTGAACAATACCATCTTGTGCACTGTTCATCGGATTGATTACTTGTGTATATGGTCTTCCTGAAGTTGCATTAAATATGACATTGAAACCTGCGTTTTCAAATATTTTTTTACCTGAAACAATTGGTCCGTTGTAATTTTTACCTTCTTTATAATGATAATCGAATACACCTTTAAGTGTGTGACGAGTGTCATAATCTAGAGGAAACACGTTACGTTGTTGAGCAAGTCCTGATTGAATTAAAGTACCACTTGTATTGGCATTCGAACCTGTTCCATCAGAGAATGAAAGCATATAATTTGCAGATAAATTTATGTTTCCGATATCTCGCAATTCATATTCAAGACGAATACTTTTTGTAGTAGAAAAATCGAGATTACCATAAGTCGTATAATCAATAGGCCATGCCTGAACATATTTATACTGTTGTAACAAATTACGGAACTCGCGATAGGAAGCAATGATACCTAAACTTGAATTATCTCCTATTTGTTGGCGGAATCCAATTTCATAATCGGTTACTTGAGTCATCTTCAAATCTGGATTTGGAATAATTGCACCAATTCTATTAAAGATATAATAATAGTCATCTATTTGAGCTTGATTATATCCTTGATTTGGTCGTTGTGCCAAAACATCATACGTTCCAAAAAACTGTGCAGTTGTTGATATTGGGAAAGAGAACCAAACACGAGGTGAAATTTTAATATCTGGAACATAATCAGTAAATGATGCAGAACTAATTTTTGTTTGTCCTTGATTTACCAAAAAAGGTGTATTACGATGTAAACTTCCTGACGCATTATTTGCCAATGATGTTTTGTATAGAGTTGACGGATCTGTTACTGGATTTCCAGCAGCATCAAACCAATCATTTCCATTTCTATAACCCGATATTTTTGTACCCGTTACTGATTGATTTTCATCGTCAATATAAACAACATAATTATCTCCCATTGTTCCCGGAATCGCAGGAGAAATTCTATTCATTAATTCAGTTGTATTTCTTTTAACATCGCCTACTGTGTAAACAGGGTAAAGTGAGTAAGGATCTTTTAACTCCAATTGATTGGCATCATATCTATCCATACGAACTCCCAAACGAACAATTAAATCTTTAAATACAAATTTATCTTGTACCCAAGCTGCCATATAAATTGGCATAAATGCTCCAACAGATCTGTTTGTAGGATCATTAATAAATTTATCAATACTTTGTTTTCCGCTGATAGGATTTCCTAAATAATCGTAACCATAATAATTAACAAACGAATTTCCGTTATTTAACAACTCACTTGCGTTAAACATACTTAACTTAAACATACTAGGATCGTAATTATTAACATCTATTTTAGAAGTTGCAGTAATGGGATTACCGTAAACATCTGTAGCATGTGAGGCTATTAATTGTGCACGTAAATTTTTATCAAAGTTTGATTGATTTTCAGCTTTGATGTAAGGTGAATACCTAACTGTATCCATAAACACACCATTTGAGTTAAATTTCAAAATTGCATTCGAAGGAGATAAACTATCAGTAAACTGACCATTTACATAAACCGGCATTAACTGCCATAATCCACTAGCTCCAAGACCATAACCTCTTTGTATTTGTTGCTCGTAAGAAAAACCAAACTGAAGATCATGCTTTGCTTTTGCATTTGTTCCAACACTTGCTTCACTCATTAAGAAAACCGAATAATTTTCGAATTGAGATTTAGAAAAACCTCCTTGACTTGCACCAACATTTGTCCACATTGAATAAACTGAAGTTGGATCATATCCATTTAACAATCCACCTGACTGTGAAATTTGGGTACTGTTAGATAATCTAATATTAGATTGATCGTAGTAATCTAAAACAGCTTTGGTGTAATTACCTTTTACTGTATTATAACTTGTCTGTTCAAATGTTACAAGGGTATCAAATTTTTGAGAAGCCTGTTTATAATACTGAGTTAGATATAATTTTTTAGTTACACCATTATTATCTGTATACGTAAATACATCAGCCGAATCACCGAAATTTTTTCTCACCTGAGTATAAAATGGCATCGAATAGGTTTTAAATTTACCTAAATATCCATATTTAAAAAAGTCTTGTCCAAACTCTGGATTTTCACTTTGACTGTAAATCCGTTCGTATGAAAACCTGATTGTATAAAACGCATTTGAAACAAGTGATTTTTTAGTTTCCTCTGCGGTCTTTTTATTAAAAGATTGTGTAAACTGTATGTATGGATTTATAAAGTAATACGTACTTAATCTATTGTTATCGTAGTTCATCAATGAACTAGCAAAACTACCGCCAATACCTCTGTTATACTGAGCTCTATAGCCAAATTTTAAATTCATATCCTTTGCAGGTTGGTAGGTAAAATTACCTTGTAAATTAAATGCTTGGCTATTCGAATTTTGGCGTACATAAACTTTTTCGAGATCATTTTTAGTAAGAAATTCAGCCGAATTAATAAACCCACCTGTAGGATTTTTGGTTAAAGGTTTTGCTTGTATTTGTCTTAATACATCATCCTTTACTTTATACATATCTATCGGAGTAATACCTCCATTAGAAAATATTCCGTCAGCAGCAACGGCAAACCCAATCAAAACACGTTCTTTATCACCTTTATCTTTATTGATTATTTTTATAGGACCTGAAACATAAGTCTGCATGTAATTGTAATTCGAATTATCGAGGTATCCATTAAACGGACTTGATGTTCTATATTCAATTGATTTCTGATAATTTCTTGAAGGTGATTTAGTACTGATAGAGATTGCTCCTCCAATAAAATCTCCATACAATGCAGGAGTTCCACCGGTAATTACTTGAATTTGATCAACTGCACCTGTAGGTACACTTCCTCCTCCTCCATTTACCCTAATACCATCAATATAATAAGCAGTTCCGTCAGCACGAGCTCCTCTAAAGTTTGGAGTATTTCCAGCTCTTGCATCAACACCAGCAATGGTATTTGCAACCATGTTAACACTTCGTGTTGGGAGTCGCATCACTTCTTTTGCTGTTACTGTTCCTCCTCCTTTTCCTTCAGGGTCAACTAATGGCTTTTTACGCTCAACAACGAAATCCTTCAACACCTGACCACCTTCATTAGATTCCATGTTGATATTTTGGAAAGTGATATTATCACTGGATACATCAACTCCGGTAACAACCGAATTACGATAATTTAGATAAGTAACTTTAACTTCATACTCTCCAGGTTGCAATGTTTTAACAACATAACCACCCTCATCATCTGTCAGCGTACTGGCCTTCAACACACCATTCAAATAGATACTCACACTCACAAAATCCATAGGTTTTTTTGTTTTGGCATCAATAACCTTACCCCTGATTTCACCTAATTGCGACTGTGCGTTGGCATACAAACTAAAAACAAGAAGTGCCAATAGAATACTGTAAATTTTTTTCATTCAATTGTGATTTACAAATTGGTAACATTTATAAAGAATCCGTAAATTAAATTAATTTGTAGTAATTAATCAAAATTTAAGGACTAATTAAATTTCCCCAATTTTATTGTTCGAAATATAAGTCATTTATTTTGTGCAATAAAACCTCCGAAATCTTTTCATATGACTCTGATGTCCAACCACCGACATGAGGTGTCAATATCGTTTGAGAAGAGTTTCGCAGGTATTCAAAATTATTTTTTTCTGTTGCATTCATCCCGGCTAAATTTTCATTTTCTAATACATCAAGGGCTATTCCAACAATTTTTCCACTTTTTAGGGCCGAAATAACATCATCAGTTTTTACCACTTTTCCTCTCGACAGATTTAGTAAAAATATATTTCTTTTAAACTGATTTATGTAAGCGTTATTTACCAGATGTTTTGTTTCGGGTGTTAACGGAACATGAAAGGTGATAACATCAGCATTTTCGAAAATATATTGCATGGATGATTCTTTTGCAAACTCATCAGCATAATCAACAAGATATTTATCGTAGACAAGCACATTTACAGCAAATCCCGACAATTTACGTGCAACTGATTTTCCGGTATTTCCGTACCCAATTATCGCTACTGTTTTACCTTTAAGTTCTACTCCCCTATTTCCTTCTCTGTCCCAAATTAATTTTCTTACTTCATCATCGGCTTTAACTATTTTCGAAAACAGTGAAAGCATCATTGAAATAGTTTGCTCACCCACAGCATCTGCATTGGCTTCACCGGCATTGAAATATTTTATGTGATGCTTATCACAATAATTTGTATCAACATTATCAAGTCCTGAGCCAGCTCTGCCAATAAATTCTAGCTTTTCTGCATGTGCTAAAAGTTCTTCATCTATTTCCGTTTTTGTTCTCACAACCAAACCTTCAAATTCCGAAATAACAGCTATTATTTTTTCACGGGTAATATCTTTCTGATAACTTATTTCGAAACCACACTTAGTTAATCCTTCAATCAGTTTTTCATGAACATCATCAACTATCAGAATTCTTTTCATGTTAAAATTATGTTTAATATATTAGTTCTAATAAATATCAAAATGGTTGCATTTAAGCTACTTAGCTATTATACATTTTCTTTTAACTTATTCATAATTAAATTAGTCAATTCCACAAAATCATGAACACTCAACTCTTCGGCACGTTTATCAATAAAACCACTTTTAGTTAAAACTGCATCATCTATTTGAAATTGAGAAATAGCATTCCTGAGTTTTTTCCTTCGTTGATTAAATGCTGTTTTTACTACTCTAAAAAAAAGTTTTTCGTCAGTTTTAATATCTTCTGATTTACGCGTAAATCTAACTACACCCGATTTAACTTTTGGAGGAGGAATAAAAACTGTTTCATCTACGCTAAACAAATATTCAACATCATAAAATGCTTGAGTAAGCACACTTAATATTCCATATTCTTTATGTCGAGGATGGGCTGTATACCTCTCTGCAACTTCTTTTTGAAACATCCCAACAACCAAAGGAATTTGATTTTTATTCTCTATAACTTTAAAAACAATTTGTGAAGAAATATTGTAAGGAAAATTTCCAATAACTGAAAATTTACCATCAAACATTGTAGCCAAATCCAATTTTAAAAAATCTCCATCAATTAAATTTTTTTCCAATTGTGGGAAATGTATTTTCAACCATAAAATAGATTCCCTATCAACTTCAATTGCGTGAGTTGTAAATTGTTTTTCATCCAATAAATATTTTGTCAGCACTCCCATTCCAGGTCCAATTTCTAAAATACTTTTTGTAGTGCATTTTTCTGTAAAGGAATTTACAATTTGTGCGGCAATATTCTCATCTTTTAAAAAATGCTGTCCAAGATGTTTTTTGGGAGCAACTTTACTTTTATTCTTTCCTTTTTGATTCTCTGTATGAAATATGTTTTTCATGAATGCAAATAGAATGATAATTTTTAACAAATGGATATTTGATTACCAATGAACATTTCAAATTATTCTTATCTTCGCTCGCTAATAAAAAAAAACAAACAATGAATACGATAAAAGCTAGCATAAAGCATAATAACAATATTTCAACTATATTTTTATGTAATAAAAAAAACAAATGGGAACAATTTGGGTTCGATAAAAAAGAAATTGAATACATCTATAAAAAAATTAAAGCTGATGATAATTTTATTACGATAAATCAATTCAGTAAAATTTCATTTATTCAACTTATTGAAGAGTTTGATAAAAAAACAAACTATCAAAAACTTGAGTCATTGCGGGGAGTTGGAAATAAAATTTGTGCAACCATCAATGCACATAAATATGAGTCGGTTCAAATTACATCAACAAATGATACTCCTGCATATTTACTAGCAATAGCTGAAGGTTGCGCCTTAAGCAATTATCAGTTTTTAAAATATAAAAGCGATAAAAAGGAAACCCATACTTTGAAAGAAATTTCAATTATCAGCAAAAAAATAAGTAAGGCTGAAATTGATTTCATTAACATTACTATTGAGTCGGTTTGCATTGCTCGTAATTTAGTAAACGAACCACAATCGGAAATCAATGCTTTAACTTTTGCTAATGAAATGAAATTGATGGCAAAAAATAGCGGATTTAAAATTGAAGTGCTCAACAAAAAACAAATTGAAGCTCTGAAAATGGGAGGATTATTGGCTGTTAATATGGGAAGCCAAACTCCACCAACATTTTCAATAATGGAATGGAAACCATCGAGAGTTAAAAATAAAAAACCTTTGGTGTTGGTTGGTAAAGGCGTTGTTTACGATACCGGAGGATTGAGTTTGAAACCAACACCAAACTCAATGGATACGATGAAGTGTGATATGGCAGGTGGTGCAGCCGTTGCTGCAGCAATGTTTGCCATTGCAAAAGCAAAGTTACCTTATCATGTTATTGCTTTGGTTCCTGCTACTGATAATCGTCCGGGCGAAAATGCTTACACTCCAGGTGATGTAATTAAAATGTATGACGGAAAAACTGTTGAAGTTTTAAATACAGATGCCGAAGGAAGAATGTTATTGGCTGATGCGCTTTCGTATGCAAAAAAATATAATCCCGAATTGGTTTTAGATTTTGCAACTCTTACAGGAGCTGCTGCTGCGGCTATTGGTCATTTTGGAATTGTGTGCATGGGAACAGCAACCGATAAACAAAAAAATGATTTGAAACGAAGCGGTGAAAATGTATACGAGCGTTTGGTTGAATTTCCGTTTTGGGATGAGTATGCTAAACTAATTAAAAGCGATATTGCCGATATGAAAAACATTGGTGGTCCAATTGGTGGTGCAATTACTGCAGGAAAATTCTTAGAGAAATTTACCGATTACAATTGGATGCATTTTGACATTGCCGGACCGGCATTTATTAGCAGCAACGATTCGTACAGAGGAAAAAATGCAACAGGAACTGCAGTAAGATTAATTATTGACTACGTTAAAAATTTATCCAAATAAAATTGCTGTTAGCCTTCAACTTTTGGCATTTAGCTAAAGGCAAGAGGCTAAAAGCTAAAAGCTAAAAATATGAGTAAACTGCCAATTATAGGAATCACTTTGGGTGATGTGAATGGAATAAGTGTTGAAGTTATTATTAAAACTTTGCTTGATAACCGCGTTGCCGATTATTGCACACCGGTTGTTTATGGCAATCCAAAAATTATTTCATACTGGAAAAAATTGATGGGGCAAAACGATTACAACATGCACATCATAAAAAACATTGATCAACACCATGTAAAAAAAGCGAATATCCTTGTTTGCTGGGACGATGAAGTAGAAATACGTCCGGGTGAGTCAACCGAACTTGCAGGAAAGTATGCTTTTCGCTCGTTAGAGATGGCA
>CANKGI010000084.1 GCA_947481365.1 Bacteroidota bacterium
ATGGGCAAACCAAATCCTTCGAACAATGGAACATAAACCATGCAAAATGCAGCAGCTGTTAAATTGTATAAATCTTCATCGCTCACTCGTCCGGTAAAAATTACATCGTTTTTAAATTGCATTTGGTTAAAAGCGACTTCAATATTTTTTGTTTGCCATGCTTTACGGCCGGTAACAACAAGCTTTAATGAAGATTTAGTTTCTTGTTTAAATTGATCAAATGCTTTTAATAATGTATCAATATTTTTACGGGGATGAATGGCGCTTGATGTAAAAAAATATTCGGCACCACCAGTAAATTGATTTTTAGTTTCTGTTTTCTTGGCTTCATTAATGGGTTGAAAACCTTTTGCCGGTGCGTTGTAAACAATTTCTATTTTATTTTCATCAATGCCATATTGTTTGATGATATCTTGTTTGGTAAAATTTGAAACAGCAACAATTCGTTTGGCTTTTTTAGCAAAGCGTGGGAAGAAATATTCGTAATATTTCCTTCCTAAGAAATCAATTCCTTCTGGATAATGAAGAAATGCCAAATCGTGAATCACTGCAATAGATGGCACTTCTGTTTTTAAACTTAAATAACCATCGGTGCTCAAAAACACATCGGGCTTATATTTTTTTAAAGCTGTTGTAACCGATAATTCAAACCACCAGTAAAACAAAAAAGGATGTCGTGCAGGAGGAAATAATTCAACAGCTGTTACATTTTTAGAGAATATAAATTCGGGATGATGTTTGCGGTCGAAGAAAAATAAAAACTCGTGCTCGGGATGCGACCGTGTAATGCGCGATAAGGTTTCGTAAGTAAAACGCCCGATACCTTCTATTTTATCGTGTAACAAAAAACGAGTGTTTACCGCAATGAGCATTTATATTTTACGTTGAGGAAATGATTATAATTGTACACAAATAAAAGATTTAATTCATCAGCCTCAAATTGTGCAGAAGAAATTTTTAACAAACGTTTTTATTTTAATTGCAGCAAATCTTCTCATTAAGCCATTTTGGATATTGGGAGTTGACCGAAATGTGCAAAATGTTTTGGGTAATACGCAATATGGGGTTTATGCCAATTTGTTCGCATTCTCGCTCTTGTTTGTTATGCTTCTCGATTTTGGTATCAACAATTTTACAAGCACATCTGTTGCCAAAAATCATTCAATAATCAATACCCAATTTTCTTCAATGGTTCCGCTGAAGATTATCTTTTCACTGATGTATTTTGTGGTTACGGTGTTTGCAGGATTTCTTTATGGATTTAGAAGTTCGCAACTGTTGATGTTAGGTTTTCTTTCGCTCAATCAGGTGTTATTGTATTTTGTTTTATTTTTTAGGAGCAACATTAGCGGATTACAATATTTTAAAACAGATGCATTGCTTTCGGTTGTTGATAGGGCATTGATGATTATTTTTTGCAGCTTGTTTCTTTGGATTTCGGTAAGCGCAATCACCATCGAATATTTCATTTATGTGCAAACAATAGGCTATTTTATTGCTGCTATATTTTGTTTTTTTATCTTGAAACCACATTTAGAAAACATCAAACTCAATTTTGATAAAGCCATTTTATTGAAGCTTGTTAAGGATGCTTATCCTTACGCACTGCTTGCTTTATTGATGACACTTTACATCCGTTCGGATAATATTCTGATTAAGAAAATTTATCCTGATGGAGATGCTGAGAACGGAATATATGCATCGGCAAATCGTTTATTGGAAGCTGCAAATATGTTTGCTTCACTCATTGCTACCATGTTGCTTTCGTTGTTTGCCAAAATATTGAAAGATAAAGTTGAGTTAAGAAAAACAATTAAAACGAGCATGTCGTTAATGTTTGTTCCAGCAATGATGTTATCGGTTTATGGTTGTGTTTATCGATTAGAAATTATGGAGTTGCTATATAAAAACGCTACAGTGTATTCGTCAGATGTTTTTGGTATGGTGATATTAAGTTTTATACCGGTTTGCACGATGTATATTTTTGGTACATTACTTACTGCAAATGGGAGTTTAAACATTCTGAATAAAATTGCATTGGGTGCCTTGCTTATCAATTTTGTGATGAATATCTTTTTAATTCCGCGTTATGGAGCATTGGGTGCAGCTTTTGCAGCAGTTACTACCAATTCATTTGTGGCTTTCTTTAATGTGTTATATGCCAATAAAATTTTAAAACTTAAGCAAAATGTATTGGGCATTGTTAAGTATGCTGCGTTTTTCGTTGTGTTTGCAGCTATAATGTATTTCATTCACGACTACCAAATTGGTTTAATAACTTCGCTGATTATTGCCGCTACATCAGGATTGACGCTAGTTTTTGTTTTTCGAATTTTAAATTATTCGTTGCTAATAAGCTTCTTTAAATTAATCAGAAATGGGAAGTGAGGTTTTTATGCTCACAAATTTTTATATTTTTGCCCGAATAATAAATATTAACTCGACTATTTAAAACGAAATGAGTAAGAAAAGAAATAACTATAATTTTGATTTTATTGAAGTAATTGGATTTATATATAAATGGCGGAAACATTTAATTATAGTTACCATAGCAGCAGCATTGCTTTCAATGATTTTTTCGAGTTCAATATTCATCACTCCCAAATATCAGTCGAGTGCAACATTTTATCCGGGAACAACAAATTCAATCTCAACAGCTTTATTTTACTCAAACAAAGAACGTGGCAGAGATCCACTGGCATTTGGAGATGAGGAAACAGATGAATATTTTATTCAGTTACTCGAATCAGGAGATTTAAAGGGTCGCATCATCAATAAATATAATTTGATGGACCATTACCATATTAAACCTGATACAAAAGATAAGTACACCATTTTATACCGTAAATATGATCAGAATGTGAGTTGTAAAAGAACCAACTACAATTCGATTGAGATTAACGTGTTGGATGAAAATCCACAAATGGCAGCTGATATTGCCAATGCTGTATTGACTTACGTTGATACCGTAAAGAACGAAATTCAAGGTAGGGTAGCCAAACAAGCATTTCAAATTGTAGAGAGAGAATTAGTTAGAAAACAAATATTTATCGATTCGATTAAGGCGGCTTTAAAAGAGATTGGTTCGAAAGGAATGTACAATGTTCAGGAACAAGCTCAGGCTTTAACCGAACTTCAGGGAAAAGGAACTGCCAATCAATACACTGATAAAGAGAAAAAGACAATTGGTGAATATGGCGGAGATTACATCAACCTCGAAAACCAGTTGATTTTTGAAACGGCTAATATGTCTGATATCAGAAAGAAATATGAGCAATCTAAAGTGGATGTAGAAGCAAAACTGAGCAACATATTTGTAGTAAATTATGCTTCGCCTGCAGAAGGTAAAGCTTATCCCATCAGGTCGTTAATCGTTTTACTCTCTACACTCATTACATTTGTAACAGCCTGTATCGTTTTGGTAATTATTGAAAAATACCAACAGTTTAAAAAGAGCTTAGCCAATAATTAATTTTGATTGATTCGATAAAACTTCGTTGGTTTTACATAACCTCATTCGTTTTTGTAATAGCCAATATTATTGGGTTTTCATTTGATTTTCCTTGGGTTGGGCTATTGCCTTTTATCCTAATTTTCATATTTCTTATTTTATTTAAACTCGATAAGGTGCTGCTTATGTTGGCATTCTTGGTTCCTCTATCTGTAAATTTTGAAGATGTAGGATTTGGATTAGGAATTAGTTTACCAGATGAGCCTTTAATCATGCTCATCATGTGTTTGGCTGTTTTTAAATTTATTATATACTCTGAGTACGATTATAAAGTTTTCAGACATCCCATAACCATTGCCATTATGGTTAATTTTTTATGGCTTGTGCTAACAACTTTTACTAGTCAGCATCCATTTGTTTCTTTTAAATATACACTTTCCCGATTTTGGTATGTCATTGTGTTTTATTTTTTAGGCATCATTATTTTCAAACATTTCAAAAATATTATCAGGTATTTATGGCTGTATGTTATTCCATTAACAGTAATAGTTGTTTACACTTTATACAAGCACAGTACATTTGGTTTTACGTTAATTGAGTCGTACCAAATTATGCGACCATTTTTTATTGCTCATGGTATTTACGCAGCAACCCTTTGTTTTTTTGTGCCTTTGCTGGTTTCTTATTTGTTGTTTTATAGAAGATTTGGAATCAATTTATTTTATGGATTAATGATTCTTGGAACATTGATTATTTTTCTTTTAGGAATTTACTTTTCGTATACACGTGCAGCATGGATTGGATTAGTTGTGGCATCTTGTTTTTTGGTTCCGGTTCTTTTGCGAATCAAGTTTAATACAATGCTTGCAATACTTGGCGTTTCTATTGCGCTGGCGTTTACCTTTCAAAATGAAATAGTTTATTTACTTTCGAAAAACGCACAACGATCAGGTAATACTTTCGAACATCATTTTCAATCCATTTCAAATATCAAAACGGATCCTTCAAATACCGAACGTATCAATCGATGGATGTCGGCAATTTCAATGTTTGAGGAAAGACCCGTTTTAGGCTTTGGTCCAGGAACATATTCGTTTTGCTATGCACCTTATCAACAATCAAAAAATTTAACGGTAATCAGTACTAATTTTGGAGATGGAGGAAATGCTCATAGCGAATATTTAAATACATTATCCGAGTCAGGGATTTTCGGATTGTTTTCCTTTTTACTGATACTCTATTTTGTGTTTAATACTGGTTTTAAACTTTATTATACCTCAAAACGATTCAAAGTACGAATAGTTAGTTTATCAATTATTTTAGGACTGATAACTTATTTTGTACATGGTTTTTTAAATGCCTACAGCGAAACCGACAAAATTGGATCCATTCTTTGGGCAGCATACGGAATGATTACCGCTTTAGATATTTATCAGGATAAAAGTAAAGAAGATTCGAAACCTATGCGTGAGCGGCAATAAGCAAATCGATGTCTTTGTGGTAAATATTCAATCGTTTACCAATATGTTTGTTGGTTAAATTTCCTTTATAAATATAAATTCCATTTCGGGCCGATTGGTTTTCCCAAATATAATTAGAAATCGTTCCTGCTTCAGAAATATCAAGTAATAATGGAGTAAGGATATTGCTTAATGCATAACTCGAAGTTCGGCACACACGAGAGGTAATATTCGGCACACAATAGTGAATCACATCGTGTTTGATGAATGTAGGTTTAAGATGATTGGTTATTTCACTCGTTTCAAAACAACCACCCTGATCAATGCAAATGTCGACAATAATAGATAGCGGTTTCATTCGAGTTACCATTTCTTCTGAAACAACAGTCAAACTTCTGCCGTTTTCACTCCATAGACAACCAATTGCAACATCGGCTGTTGAAAGTGCTTTTTGTAATATTTTTGGATGAAGCAATGATGTAAATATTTTTACGCCAAGATTATTCTGAACCCTTCTGAGTTTTTCTAATGAGTTATCAAATATTTTAACAACAGCTCCTACACCAATTGCAGCTCTGGCAGCGTATTCACCAACTGTTCCGGCTCCTATAATTACAACTTCCGATGGTGGAATACCTGTAACTCCACCAAGCATTTCTCCCTTTCCACCACGTGTTGAACATAAATACTCAGACGCTACAGATATTGCTGATGTACCAGCAATCTCACTCATACTGCGTACAATAGGATAAATGCCATCATTTGATTTTAAAAATTCGAAAGCAATGGCAGTTATCTTTTTATCCATTAAAGAGCGGATATAAATATCAGATTTGCTGTTTAATTGTATGGCAGATATGAGTAGTTGTTTGGTTTGTAGGTATTTTATTTCCTCATCAGTTGGTGGTTCAACTTTTAAAATGATATCAGCTTTGTATACTTCTTCGGCAGAGTAACAGATTTTCGCTCCTGCTTCACTAAAATCTTTATCCGAAAACTTTGCTTCTTTTCCTGCATTTGTTTCAATCCAAACTTCATTTCCATTATTTATCAGCAAATTAACTGATGAAGGAGTGAGGGCAACCCGATGTTCTTGTAATGTAATTTCTTTCGGGACCCCAATATATAAAGTTTGTTTTGGGTGTTTAGTCGACAAAAGTGCTTCTTTTGGCTGCATCGAGGCTTGTCTTGCCAGTTCTGAAAATCCTGATTTGGAAATTTCTTCCATCATACCGAATATTTATCTCTCAAAATTATTGAACTTAAGGTATAAACAAAATAAAATTTTAATATTTAACTTTACTTTAGGTATAATGTAAGAATCAGGGACAAATGTTCAATTTCACATTGGATTGATACTTGATTTGAGAAATTTAAGATAAAGTATATCTTTGCCCGCTTAAGGTAAATAGTGAAATCGAAAGATTATATCATTGAATTTAATAAATTGCACAAGGGAATGAATGAATTTTCATACCCTATTGATGCTAATTTTTTAGCTAAGATAGATGGCGAACATCCCACAAAGGCTGATGTTTTGGTGAAGTTGCAAATGATAAAGTCTGAAATGATGTATGATCTCAAATTTAATTTGAGTGGTAAGGTATCATTAGAATGTGATAACTGTCTGGATGATTTTGAGATGGATATTAAAGGAAATTATCATTTGATAATGAAAATCAGTGAAGTTGAGAATTATACAGACGATGAAATTATTTTTATTATACCGCAATTGTTAGAGTACGATGTTACACAATATATTTACGAGAGTTTTTTACTTTCGATACCAGCAAAAAGGATATGTGCACTCGGAAATAAAGAATGTAATAAAGAGTTTACCAACAAATTAAATGAATTAGAACAAAACGATAGCGAAGTAGATAAAAAAGAAAATGACCCAAGGTGGGACACATTAAAAGGAATAATAAATAATTAATAAGCAAATAGAAATACTATGCCACATCCAAAGCGAAAAATCTCAAACACAAGAAGAGATAAAAGAAGAACACATTACAAAGGTGCAGCACCTACATTATCAGTAGATTCTACATCAGGAGAAACACATTTACGTCACAGAGTAAGTGCAGATGGTTATTATAGAGGAAAACATGCTTTTCCTGATATGAAACAGGATTAATTAATATTGGATTTATTTCCTAATAATCAATAACTTTCATTCCTGAAAAGAACAAAATTTTTTTCAGGTGAAAAAACACGTATTATTGTTAAACACTAATATTATTTGATGAAAATAGGTTTCGATATTATGGGTGGGGATTTTGCTCCCAAAGAGGCAATTGACGGAGCAATTGCTGCCTCTCAAGAACTAAAAAACGGTGAAAAAATTGTTTTGATAGGTGATAGAGATCAAGCTATTTCAATGCTCAATGCTAAAGGTGTTTCTGTAAACAATTTTGAAATTGTACACACTACTGAAGTGATTGGTATGGAGGAACATCCTACTAAAGCCATCATGAAAAAGAAAGATTCCAGTATTTCTATTGGATTCAAACTTTTGGCAGAAAAGCAAATTGATGCTTTCGTAAGTGCTGGAAATACCGGAGCAATGCTCGTAGGTGCCATGTTTTCTGTTAAACCCATTGAAGGAGTTATTCGTCCTTCTATTACAGCAATTATTCCAAAACCAAATGGTAAATTTGGCTTATTACTCGATGCCGGAGCAAATGCTGATTGTAAGCCCGATGTTTTATGTCAGTTCGGAATTCTTGGCTCACTCATGATGAAACATGTGATGGGAGTTGATAATCCACGAGTTGGACTTCTAAGTATTGGTGAAGAGAAAGAAAAAGGTAATTTAGTTACTGTATCAGCTCATCATATTATGGAAGAATCTGCTAATTTCAATTTTATTGGAAATGTTGAGGGGCGAGATTTTATGAGCGATAAGTGTGATGTTATTGTTTGTGAAGGATTTGCTGGAAATATTGTGATTAAAGCATTCGAGTCAATGTATGAAGTGATGAAGATTAGAGGTATTGAAGATGAGTTTTTTAGTAAATTTAATTACGAAAATTATGGTGGTACCCCTATTCTTGGACTTAATGCTCCTGTTATAATCGGTCATGGAATTTCAAACGCAACAGCATTTAAGAATATGATATTTTCTGCACGAGATGTTATTAATTCACATTTATGTGAAATCATCCGTGAATCTTTTAAAAATATTGTTCCCCCTGTACAATAATGAATAAAATTACTGCAGCAATAACATGTGTTAATGGTTACGTTCCGGAAGATGTATTGTCAAATTCTGATTTAGAAAAACTAGTTGATACAAATGATGAATGGATTAAATCAAGAACCGGAATAAATGAAAGAAGGATATTGAAAACGCCCGGACTTGCAACTTCTGATATGGCTGTAGAAGCGGTTAATGGATTACTTAAAAAAAGAGGAATAACTGCAAACGATTTAGACGTAATTATATTTGCAACAGTAACTGGGGATATGATTTTCCCATCAACAGCCTGTATTTTAGCTGATAAAATTGGTGCTAAAAATGCCTGGGGTTTTGACCTTGCCGCAGCTTGTTCGGGTTTCTTATTTTCATTAGAAACAGGAGCAAAATTTATAGAGTCAGGTAAATATAAAAATGTATTGGTTGTAGGTGCAGATAAAATGTCTACAATCATTGATTATACCGATCGTAACACTTGTATTATTTTTGGTGATGGATGCGGATGTGTTTTACTCGAACCAAACACAGAAGGTTTAGGTATTATTGATACTGAATTGCATATTGATGGACAAGGTAGACAGTATTTACACCAAAAAGCAGGAGGTTCACTAAAGCCACCAACTCATGAAACCATTGATGCTAAAGAACATTATGTTTTTCAAGATGGCAAAGCTGTATTTAAATTTGCTGTAAGAGGAATGGCTGATGTTTCAGCGAGTATTATGGAGAAAAACAACCTGACATCAGATGATGTAAAATGGTTGGTTCCGCATCAGGCAAACTTGAGAATTATTGATGCAACTGCTGAACGTATGGGAGTTGGAAGAGATAAAGTAATGATTAATATTGATCATTTTGGAAATACCACAAACGGTACTTTACCATTGTGTTTATGGGAATGGGAAAATAAATTAAAAAAAGGAGATAATCTTATATTATCAGCTTTTGGAGGAGGATTTACTTGGGGGGCAGTTTATATTAAATGGGCATATGATTATAAAGCTTAATAGTCTGGCCAATAAATTTTATTAATTATTTTTTTAACATTTGACATTGATAATTTTACAATTATGGAATTAAAAGAAATTAAAGAACTTATAAAACTGGTGTCCGAATCAGGAGTTTCTGAAGTAGAAGTTGAAAGAGGAGATTTTAAAGTTTCAATCAAGAAAACAGCAGAAAAAACCACAATTGTGCATGCTGCTCCACTTACTCAAAGTGTACCTGTCGCATTGCCGGTTCAGTCAATGTCAGACAATGTTCAGCATATTAATACAGAAAAATTAGAAGCTCAGTCTTCTACACCTGCTGTTAGTAATTTGATTACTGTAAAATCGCCAATGATTGGTACATATTACAAATCACCTTCACCTGATAAACCAGCTTTTTTAAATATTGGTGATGAAATTAAACCAGGTAAAGTTCTTTGCATTATTGAAGCCATGAAATTATTTAATGAAATTGAATCTGAGGTTTCAGGTAAAATAGTGAAAATATTGGTTGAAAATGCTTCACCTGTAGAATATGATCAGCCTTTATTCTTGGTTGAACCTAACTAACACGTTATTTTTTGAATTACATTCTGTAATTCGATTATGAAATTATTAATAAAATCGAAGTAGCGATGTTTAAAAAAATATTAATTGCAAATCGTGGTGAGATTGCACTCAGAATCATCAGAACTGCAAAAGAGATGGGTATAAAAACAGTAGCTGTATACTCAACTGCCGATAAAGAAAGTTTGCACGTACGATTTGCCGATGAGGCTGTTTGTATTGGTCCCCCACCATCCCCATTATCATATTTAAATATGCCTAATATTATTGCAGCTGCCGAAATTACAAATGCAGATGCAATTCACCCTGGATATGGCTTTTTATCAGAAAATGCTAAGTTCTCAGAAATATGCCGCTCACATGGTATCAAATTTATTGGTGCGTCTCCCGAAATGATTAATTCGATGGGAGATAAGGCTAGTGCAAAAGATACGATGAAGAAATCAGGTGTTCCTGTTATTCCGGGTTCAGATGGATTAATTTCAAGTGCAGAGGAAGGTATAGAATTAGCAAAAGATATTGGATACCCTGTAATTATTAAAGCAACTGCAGGTGGTGGGGGTAGAGGAATGAGGATTATTTGGGCAGATGAAGAATTTGAAAAAAATTGGGATAGTGCACGCCAAGAAGCTAAAGCAGCTTTTGGAAATGATGGCATTTATATGGAAAAGTACGTTGAAGAACCTCGCCATATAGAAATTCAACTTGCAGGTGACCAATATGGAAATGTATGTCATCTTTCTGAAAGAGATTGCTCGATTCAAAGACGTCATCAGAAACTATTAGAGGAATCACCCTCTCCGTTTATTACAGCAGAGTTGCGTGAAAAAATGGGAGCTGCTGCAGTGGCAGGAGCAAAATCGATAAAATATGAAGGTCTTGGAACAATCGAGTTTTTGGTAGACAAGCATCATAATTTTTATTTCATGGAGATGAATACCCGTATTCAGGTTGAACATCCAGTTACTGAAGAAGTGATAAATTATGATCTTGTTAAAGAGCAAATATTAATTGCGGCAGGTGTTCCAATTAGCGGTAAAAATTACTATCCAACAAAACATGCAATAGAGTGCAGGATTAATGCTGAAGATCCATATAATAATTTTCGTCCTACACCAGGTAAAATTGAAGTTCTTCATAAACCTGGCGGACATGGTGTTAGGGTTGATACGCATATATATGCTGGCTATACAATTCCGTCAAATTACGATTCGATGATAGCTAAGATGATTGTAAGTGCACAAACACGTGAAGAAGCCATCATCAAAATGGAAAGAGCTTTGGGTGAATTTATTATCGAAGGTCCGGGTTTAAAAACAACTATTCCACTTCATGTAAAACTTATGCAAAATGAAGATTTTAAGAAGGGAAATTTTACCACAGCATTTATGAATACATTCGATATCAATAAATAATAATATTTACTTTAGTAAATAAAAAAGGCACTCATTGAGTGCCTTTTTTATTTAGATATGTATTGCAATTATCTCACAATTGTAATTTTCTGTGTAGCAATTTTACCCTGACCTTCCGTTCTCACAATATAAACACCTTCACTCACACCAGTCATGTCGATTTCAATTGTTTTGCTATTGTCTCTATTGCTGATTTCTTTCACCAACGTTCCAATAATATTGTAAACTTTTACTGAAGTGATTTCAGTTCCCTCAGCATCAATGGTAAATTTACCGTTATTAGGATTTGGATATAATTTTATTGTTGATGAAGCATTTGCATTTGCAATTCCCGAGAAAGATTCTTCATTAACAATAACAGTACGTGTTACCGTTTTACCAACATTACCTGAAGGGTCAGTTAATTTAAACGTTACAAAATAAATACCTGGAGCATCATTGCTCACTGAAGAATAATTAGGATTAAAATAAGTGCTTGCACGCATGCTTGCATCGGTATAATAGTTATCAGTTAATATTACACCCGGATCAACATATTGTTGGAAGCGTGGGTGATAATAAGGATTAGCGCCAACAAGCTTAACATCCGGAGCAATTCTGTCTACCACATGAACTGTACGAGTTAATGAAGTACAGTTGTTTGATGGATCGCATGCAGTATAGGTGATTGTGGTGTTGTTTAACGTATTCATGTTAGGACCGTTTGCAGGTGTTTTTGTTACATTCAAACTTCCTGTCGAATAGTAATTATCCGATACTGTATATCCAGGATCAACAAACACAGTTTTTACATCTATTATCATGTCTTCATCACCGTTCAATGATAAGACAGGAGGCACTATATCATCAATTTTCACAACAAGCATATAAGGTGTTGCAGCATTGC
>CANKGI010000085.1 GCA_947481365.1 Bacteroidota bacterium
AAAAAGGCTTCCATACGAAGCCTTTTTTAGTATAGAAAATTTGTGATTATTTCTTTAACATGAGCACAACAGCATAAGCTGTAACCCCCTCTTCTCTACCAACAAAACCAAGTGTTTCATTTGTGGTTGCTTTAATCGAAACATCACCCGTTTCTATGTTACATATCTTTGAAATCACTTTACACATTTCATCGCTATATTTCATCACTTTGGGTTTTTCCAAACAAAGCGTTGAATCTATATTTCCAACCTTATAGTTTTTCTCTTCGGCAAGCTCGATTACTTTTTGTAATAAAATTTTACTATCAATCCCTTTGAAACTTGAATCAGTATCAGGAAAATGTTTACCGATATCGCCAAGTGCTAGCGCTCCTAAAATTGCGTCACAAATGGCATGTAATAGCACATCAGCATCTGAATGACCAAGTGCACCTTTTATGTGAGGTACTTTTACTCCTCCAAGCCAAAGTTCTTTTCCTTCAACCAACTGATGAACATCAAAACCAAATCCTATTCTCATAAAGATTAATTTTTAGGTGCATCAAAATTGTTATTTTTATCTTCTGTATTATTTTGAGTTTTGAATGCATCAAAATCAAATGACAGGGTAAATCGTAATGTATTGTCGAGCGGATTACGCTGACCAAAAGAAACCAGATAAGAAGCATCTAAGCCAAACACATTGTATTTTAATCCAATTCCGAAATTCAAGTATTGACGATTTCCTTTATTTTTATCTTCATGAAAATAACCAGCTCGTAAGGCAAATTGTCTATCGTACCAATATTCTAATCCAGTTGAAATATTTATTTCACTTAGTTTTTCGCCAAAGCCTCCGGGCGCATCGTAAAGTGATTGAACCATTCCTTGAATAACAGGCACGTTAGGGTCCATGCCACTTTCGATAATTGGTTTATTTGTAGCGGGATCTAAAACGAGTTTACCAGCAGCATCCGTTCTATAAATTGGATTTGTAGGCACCAACAGTTTATTAAAATCAAGTAAGAAAGCAATCGTGTTATACTTATCAATTTCTATTTGTCCGTAACCTCCTACTCTTAAATTGATTGGAATAAAATTGGCATTTTGCGAACTGGTGTAAGTTATTTTTGAACCAATATTTGTTGCTGCTGCACCAAAACCATAATTAATTTTATAGCCTTTGTAACGTGTGTCATTTTTGTAATAACAAGTAATATCACCCGCGTAACCAATACCTGGTCGGATAGGTGTTTGCGATTGATTAAAACCTCCTGCTAAATTTGAATAAATATATCGGAACGCAATACCCACCGAAAAGTTTTCAGATAATTTTCGGGCATATGCAAGATCAGCAGCTATTTCGTTTGGTGTATAATTACCCAAACTCTGCGCAAAATTATCGGTAAACTGAATCTCGCCAAGTGAGAAATACCTAAGCGATCCGGCTATAGCTGATTTGTCGTCAATTTTACCATAAGCCGATAAATAAGACAGAGAAACATCCGGAACTAAAGCACGTAACCAAGGTGTATAAGAAATAGCTATTGCTCCCTTTTTTTCATTGAAAGGCAACTTTGCAGCATTCGAATGTATAGCGCTCATGTCATCGGGTAATGCCACACATGCGTCTCCTAATGCACCTGCTCTGGCATCAGGAATAATCATCAAAAATGGAACTGCTGTTGTTATTGCCCTTTGATCACGCAATGATGAATTGACTTGTGCTAAACTTATTTTGCTCAGCAACACCAAACAAAAAATAAATAAAAATAAATGTATACCGCTCTTCTTAATCATGTATCGTTTTTTGCAAAAATAACTTGTAGAATGACATAATAAAATTAATTCAATATAACGAGCTTTTGAAATTGCTCGGCTGTTTTCCCAATTGTTGACCTAACACTTACTTTATAAACGTAAACACCTTTACCAATTGCGTCTCCAAAATCATCTCTTCCATCCCAGCTAATTTGATCAAAGTGTCCTGTAGCCGAAACTGTTTCGGTTCTGAGTGTTTTAACCAACTTGCCACTAATTGTAAATATCTGAACTGATACGATAAGCGGCAATCCGGCTTTGTTATGATCGAAATGAAATGTTGTGTGAGTGGTAAACGGATTAGGATAATTAAGTACATGCTGTAGAGCCATTTCAGCTGATGATGCTACAACAAAATCGACAAACGACTCGGAGTAATTATTGTAAACATCCCATGCTCGCAATTTAGCACGGTTGTTACCTTGCGCTAATTTTTTTAGTCGGTAATTTACCTCACCTTCTTGGTATGTATCGAGTTTAGTTTGGTAATAATCGTTTACAGTATATACTTTGGTTGACTCTAAATTTACAACAGTTAAAAGCATATCGCCACCAATGCGTGTGCCAACAATATTTATTCCTGTTTCATCTTTTAACCTTGCAATAAATAATGGATTTTCATCGGTTGTTCCTCCATTCACAAATTTCTCGTCATTCATAAATAAAGAAATCTCCGGACCTTTGGTATCTTTTCCTACCGAATCGGCTGTACCTCCAACTATGAAACCATCGTAATATCCGTTTGCATCGGTGGTATTATTTTGTGCGTAGTAACTAATTTTCCCATATCCATTTTGATAACTAATATCTTTAGGAACAATATATGAAAAATGAAATGCTCCATTGTTAACACTTGCTTTTCCACGAAAAATCGTATTCAATTGCATTTTAAATCCTTCAACATAACTAGCAGGTTCATCATTCCCTAAAGTCACGTAATCTTTGCATTTATCAAACACCGTGGGGAAAATAACACCATTAAAATCTTTCATCACATTTCCATTTAGGTCGGTTACCATTCCATCAACACTTACTTTCGAAAATGCTTTCATGGTATCGGGTACATTAGATATTGCTTTTCCATTTATTGCAGTTGTTGCAACTTTATATTTGGGATAAGCTAGCATTAAAGCAGGATCACCAAGCAATGTAAAATTGCGATCGTTTTTGCTTGAAATAAAATCATTTTTTGTCCTTCTCATAATCTCACCCAAATCCATTCGATTGTATACACTTATCGAATCCATTCCTAAATATCTGTAGAGATATGTATTTAATGTTTGATTTGAACCTGCGTCTGTTAATCTAACAGTTGTAAAAAGACCTATTCCTCCACCGTTTGGATTTAACAAGACGAGTTCGCCTGCTGATGTTAAAGCAGGGTCATCGAAAGGACTAAACTGACAAGTGGCAGTTATGAAAAGTGGTAATCTCACTCCATTGGTCCAACTTCGGATATCATCGGTATTTAATATGCGCTTATGCGACCATCCTGCTTGCCCACCATGTCCGGTATAATTTAATGTTAGCGCACCACGCTCAACACTTTTAGTTATCTCTGCCTGTGCTTCAGGATTACGAGCACCTCCGGCTTCTTCAACCTGCTTAAATGCATCTGTATACACTTTCTCAACATTATAATTTTTAAATCTTGTTCTTGCATTTTCGGCAAATCCATCAGCTTGATGTAAGTGCATATTTCCATCACCATCATCACAAACAAAAACCATTCGGTTACGCCAATCTCCAAATCCCGAAATTGATTTATACTGATGAATTTTGTTGACCATGTTTTGTGCTTGTAAATTATCTTGAGCAGGTAATCTTCCAATTCCAATATCCAATAAATCTATTTTACTTCCACCATCAACAGGCGAGTCCCATGTACCTTCATTATTATCTAAAAAACCATAAAAGTCGTCAGAGTTATATGACGTTGAATTATCAAACGATACAACACTTTCGTAGGTTGGAACATAATTTGTATTTGACGAAATTCTGTATTTATAATCGTAAGATGCGCGACCAAAAAGTAATAAATATTTTGGCCGATCGGTTGGAGTTAACGCTCTCGAATATAACATTCGCATAAAATCACGAATGGCGCAAATATCTTGAGCTCCGCTTGAAAATTCGTTATAAATTTGTGTAGTGGTAACTACTTGAGTTCGCAAAGTACCCGAATACATTCCGGCTAATTGTTTTGCTTCATTGATAAATTGTGGATGTGTAACAATTACATAATCGGTTGCCGATAAACCATGCAAATTCTGATTTCCTACTTTTCCAAAATTGATCGGTTTAACAAAAGTATTTCCATCAAAAGCGATAAACTCTTTTAACACATCGGTTGTTGAAACAATAGATGAAATTCCACTAGTTGTTGTAACATTCATTTCAACAGGTTGAAACTTATTACTTAACTCCCAAACACGCATTGATGTTAATGTGGATGAAATATTGAATTGCGTTATTTTTCCTGCACCAATGCTTCTGCTATCTCTAAAATTAATTTGTCCGCTACTAAGTGATAAATAATTTCTTGATTGCAATTCGAAATAATCGAGCCAGCCAATTGACCCTGGCATAGGTTGATCGTAAGTATATGAAACGATTACATTTTGTGATGCCGAAAAAGTTCCTGTCTTAGGTAAATCTGTTACAGCATATTCATACTCCCAATCAGGGCTTGCTGTGCCAATGGTATGAGTTAATAAACTATTTCCATTTAACGACACATAAAAATTACTAATTGTAAAAGAGCGTGCAGCAGTGGATGAGCGTATAAAAATATTCTCACTTAACTTTACATTTCCCATCGAAACATTAAAGTTCTGTTGAGTAACTTTATCAAACTCTTCGCCCAGCCATGTCCTTCCTGATTTTATTAAATTTACCCGTTCGATTTCGTGTACCATATTGTAATCAAACTCTCCACTTTGATTTGTTGGTGATGGCGTTGCTGATTGCTGAGTTATTCTTTTTCCTTGAGTTCCTCCAAATGTTAAAAAATAATAAGTAGTGTCTGAGTAAATATTATTTTGATGCGTATATCTACTCGTTAAACTATCATAACTCCATTGGTCGTTTTGAGCTTGACCATAAAAAAGTATATAATCTTTCGTATCTAATTTTCCATCACTTTCACCAACTACAACAATTGCATTTTCTTGTAAATCATCAAATCTATCTACACTGTTCAATTGCGGTAACATGCCAGGACCATTGCCATAAATTTTAATTGACTTAGGATCCAATCCAACCGTATTTATCTTATTTGATTTAAAAAAATTGGAATCTATTTTTTGAACACCTGATTTCATTACACCAATTTTGAACCACTCTCCAGTTACTAAAACTGAATTGGTTGCAAAACTTTTTTTGGCCAATATTGACGGAATTTCATTAGACACGGTGTAATCAATCACCACATCAAACGAAACTAATTTTTCGAAAAAACCATTTGAAACATTGTACCTGATAGGCAAAAAGAACGCAAGTGCAGTTGGATTTGCTTTTTGATACGCTATTGTTAAACTGATATCGGGAAAATTTGATGATTTGACTAATTCTGTATTTTGAAATGCTATCGATTTGTCAATTCTTTCGAAAACCTCATTTTTTAATGAAATACGAATATTGGCTCCGCTAACAATTTCCTTTGAAACGGAAAATAAAGGAAGATCCTTGTATTTACTGTAATTAAAAGTCGCTCCTTCAAAACTTAAAAAGGCTGAATAAGAGTTCTTTCCTATTTTGTAATCTTTCAAGTCTTGCCATACAATCCTGTTTTTTATAAATATCTGAGCAGAAAACACTGATTTCGAAACAAAACAGCCAATTATCAGAACAATAAAAAATTTCTTAATATTTGATAATAATTGCATAACAAGATAGATTTTTGATTATAATTGAAACTTTGTATAAGTGCAATGTTAACGTTAATAAAGTATATTTAATTACATTTACTCTTGTAAAAAAACACTTCATTAATTGCTAATAACGCGCAAAACATTGTTTTTAAAATTAAGATAAACGTAGATGAACGTTATTTATTCTGTCAAAAACAGAATCTACATATTTATTATTTTATCTATATTCATTCAGGTAAAGGTTGCTTTAGCCCAGGATCCTGAATTCTCTCAGTTCTATGCTAGTCCTGTATACACTAATCCTGCGTTCGCAGGTACCTCAAATGTTGGTCGTGTTGTTACTAATATCCGTAGTCAGTGGCCAAATATTGCCGGTTCGTTAAGAACATTTTCTGCCTCTTATGACGAAAATTATGAAGCCATTAATGGAGGATTAGGATTAATGGCAACTGTTGATGAAGCTGGTTCGGGATTATTACAAACTTTATCACTTGCCGGAATATATTCTTATCAGATAATACTTACCAGAAGGTTAACAATGCGATTGGCTGTTCAGGGTTCTATCACTCAAAAATCAATTGATTTTGGCAAATTGACATTTTATGACCAGATTATTCTTGAGAGGGGATTCGTCAATGCAACATCACAAATGCCACCAACAAATAATGTTTTCTATGCAAATTTTGCGGCAGGTGCGGTAATTTATTCGAGCCATTTTTATGGTGGATTTGCCGTACATAATTTAACAGAACCCAATCAGGCATTTTACTCAACTAAAAATGGCCCTGAAAGTATTATTCCGATGAGATATACTGGTCATGCCGGATTGGTGATTCCCATATTTGAATCAAAAGACGAAAAGAGAGCCACCAATTTGTGGCCAAACGTTCTTTATATGCAACAGCGGCAATTCAATCAATTAAATGCCGGAGTATATTATAATCACGGTCTTTTCGTTATTGGAGCATATTACAGAGCAAACTCTGTTAACTCTGATGGATTTATTACTTTGTTAGGACTAAGAATGAATAAACTTAGAATTGGCTATTCGTACGACAGAACTTTTTCGAATGTAAGTTCAGGAGCTCCGGATTCGCATGAAGTTTCTATTGCTTTTGAATTGCGTAAAAGAACGCCACGCAAAACAATTAGACCAATTAAATGTCCGGAATTCTAGTATTTCATCTAACTTTGATTATCAAAAAATAAAAATGCGTAATCCATTAATAATATTTTTCACCCTCGTATTATTAACCAAAGTTACGCTTGCTCAAGACCCACAATTTTCACAATTCTACGCCAATCCTTTGTATATGAATCCTGCGTTTGCGGGCTCAACAGGTAATACCCGAATTGTTGCAAGTGCTAGAAATCAATATACCGCGTTAAACAAAAATTTTAACACACAAATGGTGTCTGTTGATATGAGTATTTCACAAATCGGTGGAGGACTAGGATTGATGGCAACTAATGATGTAGCTGGAGATGGTAACCTCTCATCCGTTTCATACAGTGGTATTTATTCTTATCAATTTCATGTTAACAAACAATTGATCATACGTACAGGTATTCAAGGAACATATGTACAAAGAAGTTACGATTTTTCTCTTTTACGATTTGGTGACCAAATCGATCCAAGATATGGATTTGTTTATCCAACTAAAGAAGCTGTAGGCTTTCAAAAAATTGGTTATGCAAATTTTGGTGCAGGATTTTTAGCCTACACAGATATTTTTTTTGGCGGATTTTCAATTCAAAACATTGCTGAACCGAATATTTCTTTTTACTCTGCCACACAATCAAGTTCATCATCTCAATATACTTTACCTAGAAGATACACGGCACATGCAGGGCTAAATATTTTCTTAACACACCAACGTGATGACCAAGAAAGATTGCTCATTTCTCCAAATGTCATTTACATGCAACAAAGAGATTTTACTCAACTCAATTTAGGTTTTTATGTAAAGAAGCAAGCATTAACCGGTGGATTATGGTTTAGACAGACATCTCAAAATTCGGATGCAGCAATTGTGCTGATAGGTTTAAAATTTCCAAAATTTAGGGCAGGATACAGTTATGACATTACTGTTTCGGGCGCACGTACAGCAACAATGGGGTCTCACGAGATTTCACTTGCTTATGAAATTGCCTATCCAAGACAACAAAAAAGGATTTTTAAACCTCTGATGTGCCCAGTTTTTTAATGCATTTGAATAATTAATAACTTTTACCTTATATTTGGAGGAATTTTAAAAATAAGCCAACGTCATGATAAAACACACTTTGAGAATATTTCTTTTTGTGATTCTTGCCCAAACGTTTATTCTTTCAACTGGATGCAGTGGGGATAAAAAGAAGTCGGATCTCACCGGTTGGAAATACAACGACCCAAAATGGGGTGGTTTTGAACGTGCAAAATACAAAGATCAAGAAACCGGTCCCGGATTGGTTTTTATCGAAGGAGGTACAATAACACTTGGATCTGCCGAGAATGATGTATTGTTTGAGCGCAATAACATGAAGAGACGTGTTTCAATTCCAAGTTTTTACATGGATGAAACAGAGGTTACAAACTTTAACTATCTCGAATATTTATATTGGCTCAACAGAGTCTATCTAAACAATCCTCTTGTTTTCAAAAAAGCTTTGCCTGATACACTTGTATGGAGAGATAAACTTTCATACAACGAACCATATGTGCTTTATTATTTGCGCCATCCGGCATATAGAGATTATCCGGTAGTTGGAGTTAGTTGGTTACAAGCAACAGCATATGCTGAGTGGAGAACTGACAGGGTGAATGAAATGATTATGGCTCGCGAAGGATTTATTAACCTTGACGTACAGAAAAACACAGATGATAATTACTTCAATACTGAAGCTTATTTAATGGGACTTTATACACCTAGTGTAAAAAATGAATTAAGAGATTATGCTCCGGGTGGAAAAAAACGTAGTGTGAGAATGGAAGACGGAATTTTATTACCGAATTATCGTCTCCCAACTGAGGCTGAGTGGGAATATGCCGCTTATGGTTACCAATCACCTGAGTATAATGAGAATATTGATGTTAAAAGAATTTACCCTTGGGATGGTTTAACATTGAGAAGAAGCGACACTGAAAACGAACGTGGTAATATGTATGCAAACTATACACGTGGACGTGGTGATGCTGCAGGTGTTGCAGGCAAATTAAATGATGGAGCATTTTATACTACTATAGTTAAAAGCAAAGAATACTTACCAAATGATTTTGGTTTATATCATATGGCCGGAAATGTTAGTGAGTGGACTAAAGATGTTTACCGTGCTCTTTCTTGGGAAGATTCGAAAGATTTAGCCCCTTTTAGAGGTAATGTATATACAACTAAAGTTACTGATGCAGATGGTTACGTTAGTGAGAAAGACAGTTTAGGTCGTATTCCTTATCGTGAAGTTACTGAAGAAGAAAATTTCAAACGCAGAAACTACAAAAAAGCTAATAACATTGGTTATAAAGATGAGCTTGACGCTCCAGATGTTGATCAAAAATATGATTATCCTCAAACTGGTGCTTACGGAAGTTCATTAATTGACAATAGAGCACGAGTATACAAAGGTGGTTCATGGCAAGATAGAGCCTATTGGTTAACTCCAGGATCTAGACGTTATTTAGATGAAGATTTATCTACAGCTACAATTGGATTCAGATGTGTGATGGATAGATTAGGAGACCCTAGAAAACCAAAGAAATAATATTTAAAGAACGCATCTAAATGATGCGTTTTTTATTTAACGGCTCTTAAACTGAGATCAATACTTTTTACTGAATGTGTTAATGCACCAGAAGAAACATAATCTACACCTGTTTCGGCAAATTGCTTTAATGTTTGCAAAGTTATTCCACCAGAAGCTTCAGTTTCATATTTACCATCAATTATTGCCAATGCTTCACTGATGAGTTCAGGAGTAAAGTTGTCTAGCATAATTCGATGTACACCTCCTTTATCAATTACTTGACGAACTTCATCAAGACTTCGTGTTTCTATTTCGATTTTTAAATTAAGGTTCTTACTAATAAGGTACTTTTGAACTCTCTCGATAGCATTTGAAATTCCACCAGAAAAATCAACATGATTATCTTTAATTAAAATCATATCGTACAATCCAATCCTATGATTTGCTCCTCCACCAATTTTCACAGCCCACTTCTCAAGTAATCTCATACCCGGTGTAGTTTTACGGGTATCAATAATACGAGTATGTAGCCCATTAAGAACGTCAACATATTTCTTAGTTTGAGAAGCAACTCCACTTAATCGCTGCATAAAATTTAACACAGTTCTTTCTGCTGTTAAAATGCTTTGTGAACTTCCTGAAATTTCTAAAACGATGTCTCCGACATGAATTAAATCTCCATCGGCAAAAAGTTGGCTCACTTTCAAATCAGAATCAACTTTCTTGAAAATATATTCGGCTAATTCAACTCCTGCCAATATTCCATTTTCTTTAGCAACGATAATTGATTTCCCTTTTTCAGATTTATCAATGCAAGCCAAAGATGTATGATCACCATCGCCTATATCTTCTTTAAAAGAAATATCGATCAGCTGAGTGATTAATGGATTTTCAAGAAGTTCTTTCATAAATATTATTCTTTTTCGAAACGTAATTCCTGAATCATCATCCCCGCTCCTGAATCTTTCATAAAAATATATGTACGAAATTTCCCCTTTGCACTTTCGTAAGTTGCAATGGCATATTTTGAGCCTTGAGCTGATGAACCTCGATGATTTATCGTAACATTTTGGGAAGGATTTTGAGTGAAAAAATTCCTAAGAATAACTTCTGCCTGTGATTTACTATACACACCTTCATTTTCAATAACTGTTAATTCAATGCTTGAATTAAAAAGTTTAGATATCTCTTTCACATTTGCGCTCTTTATTGCCGTTACAACATCATCAAAAGTGTCTGCATTTGCAGTAAACACACCTATCACAAAAAACAATAGCATTATTTTAATCTTTTTCATGAACAGAATTTAAGTGACACTTACAAACTAAAATTATGCCACCGCTGCAAATTAACAAAATACTTTAAAAGCATCTGTTTTTATTCGAAAGTTTTTTGAGAAACTAATTCCTATTTTTGCTTTATGAATAAACGTGTTATTTTATTAATTCTTGATGGCTGGGGAAATGGTAAACCATACAATGGAAATGCAATTAATCTGGCAACAAAAACAAATTTCGATTCATACATCAATCAATATCCTCATTGTGAACTGAAAACTTCTGGGGAAGATGTTGGATTACCTGATGGACAAATGGGCAATTCAGAAGTGGGACACATGAATATAGGTGCAGGAAGGGTAGTATACCAACAGCTTGTGTTAATTAATAAAGCATTTAGAGAAAAAACAATTAATCATAACAAAGTATTGCTCGACACCATTACTTATGCAAAAAGTCATCATAAAAAAATTCATTTTATTGGCTTGGTTAGTGATGGTGGTGTTCACTCTTCTATAGAACATTTAAAAGGATTATGCGATATCATGCACGAAAATAATTTCAACAATTTTTTTTTACATGCTTTTACTGATGGCAGAGATACAGACCCGAAAAGCGGTTTTGGTTTCTTAAAAAATGTAGCTGATCATTTAGAAAAAACAGGAGGTAAAATAGCATCTGTTGTTGGAAGATATTATGCAATGGATAGAGATAAAAGATGGGAACGGGTAAAAATTGCATATTATTTATTGGTTCATGGAACTGGTGAAAAAACGGGTGATTTATTATCAACAATTAAAAACAAATACGAAAGTAATGAAACTGATGAATTCCTTAAACCTATTGTAATTACTGGTGATACAGGAAATCCATTAGCAAAAATTGAAGAAGGTGATGTAGTAATAAATATCAATTTCAGAACTGATCGTGGACGAGAAATTACAATGGCGTTAACTCAAAAAGATTTCCCTGATCAACAAATGAAATCAATCCATTTAAATTATGTTACTTTAACTTCATACGATGATACTTTTAAAAATGTGAAAGTAGTTTTTCCAACAATTGATTTAAAAGAAACACTTGGTGAGGTACTTGAAAAAAACAATAAAAAGCAAGTGCGTATTGCCGAAACAGAAAAATATCCTCATGTAACATTTTTCTTTTCGGGAGGAAGGGAAGCTGTTTTTAATGGGGAAACACGACAAATGTGCCCTTCTCCGAAAGTTGCAACATATGACTTACA
>CANKGI010000086.1 GCA_947481365.1 Bacteroidota bacterium
AATTGTGGATCTTGATCGTAGCCCGAATTTTGCTCAGTTAAATTTTGTGTATATTTCGTGTCAACATTGTAAACATATATATCCGAATTGGTGCTAACCGCTTCAGGTGTTCCTGTCATTTTTTTAGAAGTGTATGCCAAACGTTTTCCATCTGGGCTCCAAGAGAACTGCTCATCGCCACCAAATGGCTGAAGTGGTGCATCAAACTTTTCTTCTTTCATAATATCAAGCGGCTCGCTTGCAACTTTTCCATCAGTGTACGATGCAATAAACATATGGCTGTATGCGTAATCGTGCCAAGCATCCCAATGACGATAAAATAATCCATCAATAATACGTGCCTGAACAAGTGGTAAATCGGCATACATTTCGGCAGCAGTTCTATCCAATTTTACATCGGCCGAAAAAGCTAGCATGCTTATGTTTGGCGAATATTTATAACTGCCAATTCCACCTTTTACAAAAGTGATTTGTGTTTTTGCGCTTCCATCGGCATTAATTTCATACAACTGAACTTCGCCAGATTGTGATGAAAGGAAAGTTATTTTTTTTCCATCGGGGCGCCATTTAGCATCAAATGCATTGGTGGCATCATCGGTTACCAAAAAAGGTGTTCCGCCTCCGGGCGATAAAGTAAAAATATGATTGGTGCCTTTGTTGGCAGCGAGGTCGTAATTTTTTACTTCGTAAAGTATTTGTTTGGCATCGGGCGAAACAACAGGATTACCAACTCTTCCAAGTTTAAATAACGTTTCAGGAGTAAGTTTTTCTTGTTGAGCAAATGATTGAAATCCGATAAGGAGAAAAATGAATAACACTCTTTTCATATGTAAACGATTTTATAGCAATTTATAAATGTTTTCGGAATATGAAAGGGCAGAAGCTGGTTAATATTTTAAAGCGTAACTTTTAAAAATTAATGGCAACTTCATTTTTTAGCATGTCGTCAAGTGTTTCACGCTTGCGAATAAGATGTGCTTTGCCTTTATAAATCAATACTTCGGCAGGGCGAACACGCGCGTTGTAATTTGAGCTCATTGTAATTCCATATGCACCTGCATTTTTAAATGCTAAAATATCGCCTTCATGAACTTCACTTAATTTTCGGTCCCAGCCAAAGGTGTCGGTTTCGCATATGTAACCCACAACGGTGTAAATTCTTTGCTTTCCTTCGGGGTTTGATATATTGATAATTTCATGATATGAATCGTACAACATCGGACGAATAAGGTGATTCAATCCAGAGTCGACTCCAACAAAAACGGTTGCTGTGGTTTGTTTAATGACATTTGTTTTTACCAAAAAATATCCTGATTCGCTCACTAAAAATTTTCCGGGTTCGAACCAAAGTTCTAACTCACGTCCGTATTCTTTTGTAAATTCTAAAAAGCGATCGGTAATGGCTTTTCCTAATTCTTCAATATCGGTTGTAATGTCATTCTCTTTATATGCAACTTTAAATCCACTACCAAAATCAATGAACTGTAAATCTGGAAAATCTTTTGCAGCATCGAATAAAATTTCGGCACCTTGTAAAAAAACACCTGCATCTAAAATATCCGATCCGGTGTGCATGTGCAAACCGTTTATGTTCATGTTGTAGGTTTTTATTACACGCAATACATGTCGCAATTGGTAAATAGAAATACCAAATTTTGAATCGATATGTCCGGTTGATATTTTTTTATTGCCACCGGCTAAAATGTGCGGATTGAGACGTATGCAGCAAGGTATAGTGTCTCCGTATTCGTTACCAAATTGTTCGAGTATCGATATATTATCTATATTAATTTGTACACCTAACTCAACAGCACTTTTTATCTCATCAAAACCTACACAATTTGGTGTAAATAAAATTTCGGCAGGAGTGAATCCGGCTTTTAATCCCAAATGTACTTCGTTAATCGAAACAGCATCGAGTCCCGATCCTTCGTGTTTTAATAGTTTTAGTATGTTTGAATTATTTAAGGCTTTGCAAGCATATTTCACTTTTACATGTAATGGTTCGAATGCTTTTGTTAATCGTTTATATTGGTTTACAATGGTATCGGCATCATATACATAAACGGGAGTGCCAAACTCGTTGGCAATTGATAAAAGCAAAGAATAATCAGGAGTTGACGACATGTTATTTTTTTTGGACTGCGAATATAAGCTTGTTTGGTGTAGGAAGTAAAAAGTTGAAATTAAAAATTAAAAAGGTGTGATGTAGGTTGGATAAAAGATGGTTGCTTTTAAAAACCAAATTAGCGTTTCATCAAAACCAAAACTGTGTTTGGAATGAAAATTATTTGATAAGAAAAAGAATCTTAATCTCTTGCAGCTTCTTTCATCATTTGTTCTGCAAGTTCTTTACACAAATAAGTATCAATAACTTTATCTGCCAAATTCAAAACAGGAGTATGCACAACTCAGCCAATAAATTTGTATAAATACTTTTGCGCTCCATTACTTTAATCTAAAAATATTTATTTTTATTCAACTGAAATAGGAATCATGCTAGTTTATTTTATCAACATGGATAGTTAATATATGTCATTTTTTTAGTTATATATTTGACTTCTAAATTTAAATAATATGATAACAACAAAGCAGGCATTTATTTGCCTATCCACAGCAATTTTATTATGGGGTTGTTCAAAAGACCCAGTACCTAGCACTACAACAAACAACACAACCAACACAACAAATAATACTGGAGCTGCTGCTGCAACTCCAAACGTTGATTACAGTTTAGACACAACAGTCAGATTAAATTATACTGTTATGTTGGTTAATGGAACTGAATTTTCAATGGGTTTTGGAAAAACAAGTTCATCATTAGGTGGAGCAACTGTTACCGTTTCTCAAGCAGGAAGTTCTATCACAAAACTAACTGATGACAATGGTATGGCGTCATTCATTGGTTTTTTTAAAGGTGTTTTAACAGTGAGTGTTTCCAAATTTGATTTAACATCATTAAAATATTTGGTAACGGTTAACAGTTCAGCAGTAACTGCCAAGGCTGGAAAAATTGATGTTGCTAACTTTATACCAGTTTTTAAAATCAAAAATGACCCGTTAACAGCAACAATAATGGGAAGAGTTACCTACGAAAATGATTTAACTAATTCTGTTGTTGAAACTGTACCTGCGGGAACAAAAATTTTGGCATCTATTGATGCTACTTCTCCAGCATTTTATACTCAATATTTAAAAATAAAAACTCCGTATATTCTCGATAGTTTGCAAAGTGGTAAAATTATCAATTTTGCATACCAAACTGCATTTTATGATAGCACCGATGCATCAGGAAATTACAAAATAACTATCCCCGGATCAGTAGATGGATTACCATTTATTCTTACCACACCTGATATTTCTGATAATCAAAAATATTATCAAAATGCATCAGTTGCAGGTTTTAATCAAACAAAAATATCACGTACAATATTTAGCTCAAATCAAGTACCTACTGCCATACCTCCTGCAGGTGGAGCACAAGTAACTTTTCTTTCAGGATCGGGAGCTACGGCTTCAGCAACTGTATCAGGTACAGGGCAAATTAGCAATATAAATATTACTAGCGGAGGAACTGGCTATACTGCACCTCCTAAGGTTACAATCACCGGTGGTGGTGGTACAGGTGCAACAGCAACAGCTACAGTTAGCAATGGTGTTGTATCGGCCATAACTATAAATAATGGTGGTTCAGGTTTTACATCAAATCCAACTATATCTATTTCGAGCTTTACAGTAGCATCTAGTGTATCAGCAACAATAGGTGGAGGAGGTTCAATAGTTGATATTCAAATTCAAAATTCAGGATCTGGTTATGTTGCGGCTCCAATTGTTACTGTGGCAGCACCAGTTTTACCAGGCGGTGTAACTGCAACTGCTAGTGCAACTGTTTCAACAGGAGGAATGATTTCTGCAATTAATATTTTGAATGCAGGTTCTGGTTACACATCTAATCCAGTGGTAACAATTGCAAATGCACCTGCAGGCGGAACAAATGCTTCAGCTATATCACAATATTCAGGTCAGGGAGTTCAATCTACAACTATTATTAGTGGAGGTTCAGGTTACACTGGCACACCAACTGTTACTTTTTCTGCACCCGATATTCCTTCAGGTACTCGTGCGCAAGGAACAGCAGCTATTGACCCAAATACAGGAACTGTTATAGGATTAACTGTTAGTACGCAAGGAAGCGGATATTTATTTGCGCCTTCTGTAACTTTATCAGCTGGTTCTGGAGCATCAGCAAGTGCTACTTTTTCTGGTCAAATATTAACAGGAATAAATGTAATTACACCAGGTGTTGATTATTCGTTTGCGCCTAAAGTTGTTATTACTGGTGGTGGTGGAACAGGTGCAGCAGCAAATGCTACTATTTTAAACGGAAAAATTATCGGGTTTAATATTACAAATGCCGGATCGGGATATACAAGCAGTCCTTCAGTATCATTGGTATCAGGTTCGGGAGCGCAAGCTTCTGTTGTTGTAAGCGGAAGTGGAATCGCCAGTATCAATTTAGTTAATGGAGGAAGTGGTTATACAGGAGCACCTACTTTAGTCATTTCACCAAATCCAATTACTTCACCGGGGTCAGGTGCAACTGCAACAGCAACTGTAGATCCTACAGGTGCTGTTACTGGCATAACTGTTACAAATCAAGGTACTGGATATTTGGGTGGAAATGTTCCATCTGTGGCAGCACCTTACTCAGTTTTACCAGCTATTACACCAGCAAATCCGCTTAATGTAAAATCAGGAATGATATACATTAAGGATATCTATTTTGGTACAGGATTAAAAGTGAACTAACGATAAGTAATTAATGTTGTAAAAAATCCCTTATCAGTTTTCTGGTAAGGGATTTTTTAATTATCAAAAAAAACGATTTCTAATGAAAAATTGTGGTATGGCTTTATTGCTTTGCAGCTTCTTTCATCATTTGTTCTGCAAGTTCTTTACCCAAATAAGTATCAATTACTTTATGCACTAAATACAAAAGAGGAGTGAGCACAACAGCTACAATAAATTTGTAAAAATAATTTACCACGCCAATACCTAATACCAATTTTAAATCCCATCCGGCACCAATATAAAAGGCAATAAACAGCACCACAAAACTATCGATGAATTGCGAAACAAGCGTTGAGCCTGTTGATCGTAGCCATAACATTTTTTCGCCTGTGCGTTTTTTTACAGCATGAAAAACCCAAACGTCAACAACTTGTCCTGCTAAAAATGCCACCAACGAACCAATAATAATCCATAAACCTTGTCCGAAAATAGCATTAAACGATGCTTGCATATTTACTGTTCCAAGTGTTGTTTCTTTGTTTATCCAAAAATCGGCAGGTGCAAGTTTAATAGTTAAGTAAACAGCTGCAAAGGCATAAGCTACAAGTGCTGCAGCGATATACGAAAAAAGACGCACTCCGTTATGCCCGAAATATTCGTTGATAATATCGGTCATGATAAACACAATTGGCCACAATAAAACACCTGCAGTTAAATTAAGCGAAAGTGTGTTGCCAAAAATGTTCCAATCGATTGCATTGATGCCAAGTGTTTTTTCGAGCGAGAAAATTTTTACTCCGATAAATTCGGCAATAATGGCGTTGGCAATAAAAAATGAACCAAGTACTAAAAATAAAATCGTTCGTTTGTTTTCTTTCATGTTTTATTTAATTGAAAGTTGATAGTTGAAAATTGAAAATGTTTCATGTTATCAAACTTCATCACCTCATCACTTTATTCCTTCATCTCTTTTTTTATAAATCAAACTTCTCTCCCTGTTCAGGTATATCAATTCTACATGAATAACCACGTTCAATAAATTTTGTTTTAAAATGTTCCTGCACTTCTTTTTCTCCATGCACTAAAAACAGATGATTTATTTTTTTCTTATTTTGGCATTCCAGCAATTTAAAAATGCCTTCATAATCGGCATGTGCACTGTAATAATCCATCGATTCTACATTTGCTTTAACTGGATATGTAACCCCATAAATTCGAACTTCAGTTGCTCCATTTTTTAATCGTCCACCTAAACTATCGGGTGTGCAATAACCCACAATCAAAATGGTGTTGTTTGTGTTTTCGATATTATTTTTGATATGGTGTTTAATACGACCAGCTTCGGCCATACCCGATGCAGAAATGATGATGCAAGGTTCTTTTATGTCATTTAATAATTTTGATTGTTCAACATCACTTACATAAGTTAAATTTTTAAAACCAAACGGGTCGGGATCTTTTTGAATGTGATCAATAAAATCTTTGTTATAACACTCTTGGTGTTTACGAATTACAGCAGTTGCTTTTACCGATAATGGACTATCAACAAAAACTTTTATGTTTGGCAAAGTTCCGTTGTCTTTCATTTTATCAAGCGCGTATACAAGCTCTTGCGTACGGTCGACACTAAATGCAGGTATGATTAATTTTCCTGAATTTTCAACACAGGTTTTCCTTACCACTTCAAGTAATCGTTTCTCCGTATCTTCAATCACTGGATGTAACCTGTCACCATAAGTTGACTCACAGAGTAAAATATCGCATTGAGGAAAAGGTTGCGGGTCGCGTAAAATAGAATCGTTGTATTTGCCTACATCTCCAGTAAAAGCAATTTGTAATTTCTTTCCGTTTTTTTGTTTCACGGTTAAGTTTACCAATGCACTTCCTAAAATATGTCCGGCATCTGTAAAATGTAAAGTTGTTTCTTTATCAATTTGTAACTTCTCGTCATACTCAACAGGAACCATCAGGTCGAGTGCACGCATTACATCATCTTCGGTGTAAAGCGCTTCAACAAGTGGTTCATTATGTTTCTTTTTTCGTTTGTTGATGTATTTTGCATCATCGGATTGAATGTGTGCCGAGTCTAAAAGCATAATTTCGCACAACGAAATTGTTGCAGGTGTTGCAAAAATAATTCCCCTAAAACCTTCTTTTACTAATCGAGGAATCAATCCTGAATGATCAATATGTGCATGTGATAAAATGAGGTAATCTATATCGTAAGGGTCAAAGCCAAAGTTTCTGTTAAGGTCGTTTTTGTTTTCTATTTTACCTTGAAATAATCCGCAGTCGAGTAGAATTTTTTTTCCTTCAGGCGTAGTTAAAATATGTTTGCTTCCGGTAACAACTTGGGCGGCTCCAAAAAATTGTAAATTCATATAGTTTAGGGTGAATGGTATTTATTGATGTTTTTCAAATGTAAACAGATGATACCGGAAATAAAATGAATAAAGTGTTTTGTGTCATCGATAAAAGTTGATGGAGTATTTCTTAATAATGCTTGTGAAAGTGTTCTATTAATCAGAACTTTTGTTACATTCGGAATTCTAAATTCTAAACATTGCTTAGGGCTATGCCTAAAAAGAGTCTTTTAAGATTTTGTATGGTTGTTTTTTTTGTGATTAAGTGTGCGTTTTTGCATGCCCAAGTTACAGTTACGCCCGATACATTAGTTTGTAAAGGATCATCAATTGATTTGAGCATAAGTGTTGCTGGTGCTTTAAATACCAGCCATTATGCTATAAAAAATGAGCTATATACATGGGATACTTTGCCTACGTATACAGCGATCACAGCAATGAGAGACGATGATGTAAGAGGTCCTATTAATATTGGATTTACTTTTTCATTTTTGTGTGCCGATTACACAAGTTTGTATATTAGTTCGAACGGATGGATAAGTTTTGGGACGCCTAACGATGCATATGATTGGGTTGTAAAGCCAATTCCAAATTCGAGTTCATATGGTGTTCCTAAAAATGTGGTTATGGGGCCTTGGGAAGATTGGGATCCGGCAAAAGGCGGACAAGTAATTTATGGTGTTAAAGGAACTGCTCCTTATCGAAAATTTGTAGTATCGTGGATTAATGTTCCGATGCATGTTTGCGAAAATCTACTAGGAACTTTTCAAATTGTAATTGAAGAAACAACCAATAAAATTTACAATAATATTTTATATACACCATTACCTGTTGCAGGTGTTAATTGTCCTGCCACTACGGGTACAAAAGCTACTCAAGGTATACAGGATATTTATGGCAGCAGAGCTTTTGTGAATAATAACCGAAATGATACAAAATGGTCGGCTCAGTTTCAATCAATTTCTTATATTCCTGATATCGATTCAACCAATGTAATTTGGTCGCATGTTAATGATGTTACAGGAGTTTCTCAAAAATGGTATGGATCAAAAATTACTGTAAAGCCTGATACCACTTCGAATTATTTTGTACTGGTATTTAAATGCAGTGGTGATGCAATCAATGCTAATGTAAAAGTGAAAGTTGTTTCTGGTATGACGTCAACTCTTTTTAACCATGATACACTTATTTGCAAAGGACAACAGGTTCAGTTAAATGCTACAGCCAGTGGAGGAAAACCCTGGAACTATCAATATTTATGGGTTCAGGATAGTGTTGTTAATACAACAGGAACACATATAACAGCACCCGATTCAACAGTGCGATATAAACTAAAAGTGACAGATGGTTGTTCGGTGCCCGATTCTCATTATGTAAATTTAGCGGTGCGACCGCCATTAAAAATAAATGTATACAAAGATTCGACAATTTGTAACGGACGAGCAATTGATATCATTCCTAATGTTTCGGGTGGATATGATACCACGCGATACTTAAACTGGGGCTCACAAAATGCTTCTCATCTATTATTTCAACCATTAAAAGATACATTGATTAAACTAACCTTGTCTGATAATTGTACACTGATTTCCGATACAGCATCTGTAAGGATTAAACTTCGAAAACCTTTGACGATAAAAACATTAAGTGATACAACCTTGTGTTATGGCGATTCGTTAAAACTAACAACCATTGCTTCAGGAGGTGACTCAGCTCATTATTTTTATAATTGGAACAACGGAATTGGGAATGTGAGTTCGTATGCTTTTGCACCCGATAGTTCGCGAAATTACAAAGTGATTTTATCGGATGGATGCACGCCATTAAATGATAGTGCAAGTTTAAAAGTTCGTGTAAGACATGCTCCCCAATTGAAAGCCAGACTTGATAGTACAATTTGTAAAGGGCAGTCGCTTACTCTTTATGCAAATGCAATTAATGGCGATACAGATGGTATTTCGTTTTTATGGAATAAAAATATTGGTTACAAAAATTATGTTACAATAAATCCCGATTCAACTACGCAATTTAAAGTTGATTTATTTGATAGGTGTTTGAGTTTACCGGTTCACGATTCGGTTTTGATTTCTGTTCGTTCTTCTTTAAAAGTTACTTTAACCGATACGTTAATTTGTTACGGAGGAACAGCAGTTTTAGTTGCCAAAGGTACAGGTGGTTATTTGCCCGATTATAAATTTAAATGGAGCACAGGTTATGTTGGCGATACGTTGTTTAATTTAAAACCTACTCAAAAATCTACATACAGAGTTACGCTTACAGATAATTGTACTTTAATAAACGATTCTGCTAAAGCAACGGTTGACGTGGTTCCAGCGCTATCTATCAATTTGCAAAATGATACGTTGGTTTGTGAGGGAACAAAACTAAATATTGTTTCGAAAGCTAAAGGTGGATTAGGGGCGTATCAATTTAATTGGAATGGAATAACAACATCAGATTCAATCATGATGATGAACTTCATTACCGATTCTATAATTTATTTACAGCTTAGTGATGGCTGTTCAAATCCTGCATTTGATACAATGAAAATTAATACCGAAGCATTCCCTAAGGTTGATTATTCGTATTCCGAATTATCTAATTGTGCAAGTGCGAATATTATTTTCAGCAACCAATCGGTATATAAAACGGGGTCGAAATTTATTTGGGATTTTGGAGACGGAAAATTTGATAACGATAGCAATGTGTCACATAAATTTACATCGCCAGGAAATCATTTCGTACGATTAAGCATTACATCTGCCATAGGTTGTGCCGACTCAATTACTAAATCTATTCCTGTTACCATTCCACAAGGAATTTTGGCTGATTTTACGTCAACTCATTTTACAACCGACATCATGCATCCCAATTTTACATTTAAAAGTTTGTCGGCCGACTCGTTAAAGTTAAGTTGGATTTTTGGCAACACAGGATTAACATCTTCATCTAAAAATCCGACTATTTCATTTAATGATACAGGCACTTTTTTAATTACACTGATAGTTGAAAATTCGCTTGGATGTTCTGATACAATAAGTAAAACGGTAAGAGTAAATGATGTGTATTCATTGTATGTTCCTAATTCATTTACGCCAAATCGAGATGGGTTAAATGATGTTTTTAAACCTATTGTTACAGGTGTAAATGAATTTAAAATGTATGTTTTTGATCGGAATGGAATGATACTTTTTGAAAGTAATAATATCGAAAATGGTTGGAACGGAATGATTCAAAATACTTCCGAATGGCCTTCGCAAAATGTTTTTTCGTATGAAATTTTGGCAACCGATTTAGTTAATAAAACCCATCGTTATTCAGGAACCGTAACAGTGGTTCGTTAGTAGTTTAAATATTGCTGATACAAAACCTGTAAATAAGCACTTCCATTTCTCATCATCCTTAACGAGTCGGCTTTCGATGCAAAGTTTTTAAACAAGAAAGTTTTATTCGAATACCAATAGGTATATGCGTTGTTGGGTTCATAAAAATATAAAATGTAATCATCTGCAGAGTAGCCAAAATCTTTTGTGTAAGGATTCAACAAATTCTTGCTCCATACAAAAGGTTTAACATCACCGCCAAGTTGCGATAGTAAAGTATTTGCAAGGTCGTGGTGATTTCCCATTTTAGAAATTTTCATTCCGCGGTATTCGGGTTTTATTACATTACCGTATAAGAAGCAAACAATTTTTCGGCTCAATGGATCATGAAAATTTCGTTTCATTGGAGATGCATGACTATGGTCAGAACAAAATACAAAAAGTGTATTGTCAAACCATTTTTCTTTTTTCGCAGTATTGATAAAAGCACCGATACACGAATCGGCATAATGTGCACCATTGATGTACATATTTTCATCATCACCCCAATTAAAATATTTTGTTTCTCCAGGATAATCAAAAGGCGAATGACTGCTCATGGTAAAAGCTGTGGTAAAAAATGGTTGTTTAAAAGTGTTCACATCATGTAAAACTTTGCCAAATAAAAACTCATCGTGGTAACCTAATTTACCTTTCGGAAGTTTGGTGTCGAAATCTTTTCCTTCTATGATGTGGTCGTATAAATTATAATAAACGTAACCTTTAATGTTTCCATATTCTAATTGTCCGCCAAAATAATAAGCAGTGTAATAACCATTGTTTTTAAAATGCGAAACGATAGATGGGAGTTTCTGAAACTTATCGGGTTGACGCATAATTACAGCTCCGGGCTGCGATGGAAATGCACTAAGGATGGAACAATGTCCCTGGTCGGAAAGTGTTCCCGAAGAATATAGTTGAGTAAATTCAACTCCGTTCGAAATCAGATTTTCCATGTTGGGAGCAATACTGTCGAATCCGCCAAGCGATTTTAATAAATCGGCCGACCAACTTTCGAGCATCACCAAAACAACATTTGGTTTCTTGGTTGTGAGAATTTCGGGGAACGTATCTTTTTGCACAGCAAATAAATCTTTAACAATTTTATTTGCTGTCGAGTCGTCAAATTCTTTATACGGATTTGTTCCGTCATCATATCTGTTTTCCAAAAAACTTTGCCCTAAATTCCATACAGAATTTACTGATGCAAGATTTAAAAAATTTGATTTGCTGTAATA
>CANKGI010000087.1 GCA_947481365.1 Bacteroidota bacterium
GACCTTGTTGACCCTGCAATTGTTTCATTACGCGATGTGCGCTTAAATGCTTGGAAAGAACAAATGAATAAAGATACAGATGTGCGTTTAAAACTTTCGTCAACTTACGCAGGTGTTGCCAACTACTGGAAATTTTATCGTGGCGAAGCTGAACAATTAAAAAACAACAAAGTATTTGAGCAAAAACAAAAAGAAGAAACTGCATTTGCAAAATGGGCTGCCGATAAAGCCGAATATAAAAACCTGCTTGCAGATGTAAACAAAGCATTTGCAACTTACAAACCTTATAGCTTGCAACGCACCTATTTAAACGAAGGAATTGCTTCTCCAAATATTTGCAAGTTGGCTATGTATGCTATTTCACTCGAAGAAACGATGGCCAAAGGCGATGAAAAAGCCATTGCAAAAATGAAAGAGCAATTATCAAATGCTGCAAATGATATGTCGAGCAACAGCATGATTGGTGCTGCCGATAAAAGAATTTTCGACAGTATTTTGGTTTTGTATTGCAACAATATTGCTAAAGATCAACAACCGAAATATGTTGCAGATGTTATTTTAAAATACAATGCAAATTCACGTGATGCCATTAAAGCATACACTGATGAAGTTTTCGGAACAAGCATTTTTGCTGATGTTGATATGGCTAAGGCATGGTTTAAAAATCCACGTTTGAACATTTTGAAAAACGATCCTGCGTATAAACATATGAAAGCTTTCAGAACGTATTACAACGAAAACTTTAAACCAAAAGTTGATGAGTTTACCGAAAATACAAATGCGCTTGGCAGACTTTACATCAAAGGTTTAATGGAGATGGAAACCAAAAAACAATTTTATCCTGATGCCAATTCATCGATGCGTTTATCATACGGAACAGTTAAACCTTACATGAAATTTCCTTTGATTACCAACCTTGATGAAGTGATTGAAAAAAATACTAAATACAGCGACAATCCAGAGTTTAAAATTCCTGAGCGTTTAAGAGAACTTCAGAAATCAAAAGATTACGGACGCTATGCCATGAAAGACGGAAAACTTCCAGTAGCATTTTTAACCGATAACGACATTACCGGTGGTAATAGTGGAAGTCCGGTAATTGATGGCGAAGGTCGCATAATTGGATTGGCGTTTGACGGTAATTGGGAAGCCATGAGTGGTAACATTCATTTTGATCCAGCAAACAAACGCACCATTTGTGTTGATATTCGTTACGTATTATTTTTAATTGATAAATACGGACAAGCAAGCAACATCATCAATGAAATGAAAATTATTCAATAATTTTTTGTAGAGACATAACATGTTACGTCTCTACATTTTTTACACATCCAAATAAAAAAATAAGATGAAAAATCTATTACTCATAATTGCAATTATATCAATCATAAGTTGCAACAACGATCCAAGAGCCAAGTTACCGCAAACAGGAAATTTTGGAACTGCGGTTAAAGAAGAATCGGTAAAAACGGTTGAAGAATTTTGCAAAACAATTGACAGTTCAAACAATGCTCACGTAATTGTTACGGGAGTAATTGATGAAGTGTGCAAAGGCGAAGGATGCTGGCTTTCATTACACAATCAAAATGGAGAAGCATTGTTTGTTGAAGTTGAAAATAAAGCATTTATTTTACCGAGAAATATTATTGGAAAAACTGCCGTTGTAGATGGTATTGGTTCTAAAGAAACCATTAAAGACGAAAAGAAAACGGGAGAAATTACCGAATTAAAAATTACCGCAAAAGGAATTTTGATTAAGTAATTTTTAAATACATTTTTTGTAAAAACGCGTGATGAACTCATGCGTTTTTTTTTAGTGCTGAACAATAATTTTTGTGCTCATAATTACTCGATCAAACTCACATCTCAAGAAATATATTCCGTTTGTAAAACCTGTAGTTTCGATAGCTATTTGATTTGTTCCCGCTGCCAAAACGTAACTGCCATTCGGAATTAAAATATTTCTTCCCATCATATCATAGGCTGTAATTTTCAATGAAGATACCCGAGGAAAAACAATACTTAATGTTACTAAATTATTACATGGATTTGGAAATACCTGAAGATGAAAAGTTGTGTCAATTACCTGAGTATTGGTTACCACAGCATTTTTAGTTGTATAAACATCTTCATCTTTTTTACAAGTTGAGAATACAATCAAAATCAAAAAGATGTAAAATATTTTTATCATTTTAGTGATTTAAATTGTAGCAATCACTTTCAATTCGATAGCAATTGGAGTTGGCAAACAATTAATTTCTAATGTTGTGCGGCAAGGTGGATTATTGCTAAAATACTCGGCCCAAAGTTTATTGTAAACAGGAAAATCATCTTTCATGTTGGTGAGAAAAACAGTAACGTCAACAATTTTATCCCAACTGCTGCCACTTGCTTCGAGTACATTTTTTACATTGGCAAAAACCGAACGGCATTGCGTTTCTATATCGTACGAAATAATATTTCCATTTTCATCCAGTTCTACTCCCGGAATTTTTTTAGTACCACGTTCACGCGGTCCAATGCCCGAAAGAAACAAAAGATTTCCTACTTGCTTGGCATGTGGGTATGCACCTAGTGGTTCGGGAGCTTTATCGGTGTTGATGTTCATTATATATTTGTTATTTGGTGATGAAGATATTAAGTGATGAAGGTATAAAAGTTTTTTTGAAATTTTGACCTATGTAAAAATAAATCTAAAATCGTCAATCTAACATTCTTAATTATTTCGTGCCCAGGCATCACAAATTATTGCTGTTGCTACTCCAGCATTTAATGATTCGGCTTCTCCCCTTTTAGGAATTGAAATAGGCTCAGTTACAAACTTCATTAATTCATCCGAAATACCAGCTCCTTCGTTTCCAATTAATAAAAATCCATTATCGAAATGTGTTTCATAAACCGATTTTCCATTCATCACTGCACCATAAATTTTTACATTTTTATTATCATTAAACAACTCGGCAATATTGGTATAAAATACTTTTGTTCTGAGAAACGAACCCATTGATGACTGTATCACTTTAGGATTATATATATCGGCACAATGAGTCGAACAAAAAATATTTTCGATTCCATACCAGTCGGCTATGCGAATAATGGTTCCCATGTTTCCAGGATCTTGAATGCCATCAAGTACAATGCTAAATGTTTGCTCTAAATTTATTTCGCTGAAATTATTTTGCGGTATTTGAGCAAGTGCAATGGCATCTTGTGGCGATACCAAGTTGCTCAGTTGTTTCAGTTCATTATCGTTTACCACTACACACTCAATGTTGCTTTTCAACAATTTTGTGTGAAGAGTAAACCATTGTTGAGTTGCAAATAGGGTTTTAACGACTATTTTTGAAGCAAGCAGTTCGTGAATTGTTTTTGAACCTTCAACAACAAACAATCCATGCTCTTGCCTGTTTTTTTTGTCTTTTAGCGAATGAATTAATTTGATAGCCGATTTAGTTACCATACATCGTTTTGTTTTAAAAACCCTTTGGTTTTTTGTGCCTGCTTTTTTTATCCTAGCCTCGTGCAATATAACCAAACGTGTTGAAAACAATGAATTGTTGCTGGTAAAAAATAAAATCGATGTGAAAGGTAAACTCAATGCCGAAATAGAAAATGAGCTCAGTAATTTTTACAAACAAAAACCAAACGAGCGTTTTCTAGGCTTTCTATTTAAAGATAAATTATACTTTTTTAACATGGGTTCAGGTGGTAAAAAAGACAATGCCATCAAACGCTTTTTGCGCGATAAACTTGGCGAACCTCCTGTGCTTATTGATACGGTTTACATAGAATCAACTGTGCGTACCATCAAATCGTATTTACGAACCAAGGGGCATTATTATGCCGATGTAAAATTTGAAGTCGTACCATACAGATTTAACAAAAAGAAAGGAAAAGTAATTTATAAAGTTATTCCCGGAAATTATTATCACTTCCAAAATTACGAACTCAATATTGCCGATCGCGAAATTTACAACATCGTAAAACCCACGATGGGAAACACTTTTATTGTGTTTGGCAATAGACTTGACGAAGAGCAAATGTTGAAAGAACAAGAACGTATTGTAAACCTAATGCGTAACAACGGCTATTATTCGTTTACCAAAGAGTTTGTTGATTTCGACCTCGATACTTCGGCAGGAAATTGGTTTACTTACGTTGCACTCAACATCAAAAACAAAAACGATTACGAGCAACACAAAAAATATTTAATCAATAACGTAACCATCGAAGTTGATAAGAACAACGAATCAACATTATCAACTGTGCGAGATACCATTATTGCCAAAGGTTTTAATTACATACCGCACACCTATCAGCTCAACCCTATGATTTTAAGTCATAACTTGTTTCTTTTTCCAAACGATACTTTTCGACAACTTAATTATTCGAGTACATATGGCAGGTTAAGCCAGTTAAATATTTTTAAGTTCATTAACATATCGGCAAAGTTAAACGACAGCAACGATGTTGGAAAAATTGATTACAACATCAAACTCATACCGAGTGTAAAATATAATTATGTGCTCGAGCCACAGGTTATCACTTCCGACCAAAGTAATAATCTTTACGAATCAAGTTTTAGGAGTTATGGCATCGCTGCATCATTGCAGTTTAACAACCGCAATGTTTTTAAAAATGCTGAGTTGTTGCAGTTAAGTTATCGTTCGGCATTTGAAGCTCAAGGTACAATTAGCGGCAACAGCTTGTTTAATGCCACCGAGCAATCGTTAAGCGCATCTGTTACTATTCCTCATACATTGTTTATTCCCGCATTCGATAGAAATGTAAATATTTTAAATGCAAAATCCATCGTAAACACATCATTAATTTATGAAATAAATCGCGACTACGATAGAAAAGTTGGAACCGTAGGTTTGAATTATCTTTTTAACAGGAAAATGATTACGTATTATTATTCTCCTATCGAATTCAGCTATATCAACACAAGTATGATTGATACGAATTTGATAAAAAGATCTAAAACCGATTTGTTTCTAAAAAATCTGTTTACACCTAATGTAATTATGGATGCACGTTTTGGTTTTACTTATTCAAATAAATCAATCGCAAAAGGTCATAATTATTATTTGTTAAAGTGGGATGCCATAGAAATTGCAGGTAATGTACTTACCGCTGCTAATACTGCTTTGGGCTCGGCAAAAACAAGTGATGGACATTACGACTTCTTAGGAGTAAATTATTCTCAATATATTAAATCGGCTATCGATTTCAGGTACAATAAAATTATCGACAAAAACAATTCATCTGTATTTCGCATTTTTACGGGCATCATTTCACCATTTGGAAACTCGCCCGATTACACACCTTTTGAAAAACGTTTTTATGTGGGCGGAGCAAACAGCTTGCGTGCATGGAGTCCACGTTCGCTTGGACCAGGAAGTTATCAAGGTACTAATATGATTGACCATTCGGGTGATTTAAAAATTGAATTAAATGCCGAGTATCGTTTTAACATTTATAACCAATGGCTCGAAGGTGTATTATTTGGCGATGCAGGAAATATTTGGTTGCTTAAAAAAGATGTTGCAAAACCAGGTGCCGATTTCGATATGAATCGCTTTTATCAAGAGTTTGCAGTTGATGCAGGTTTTGGTATTCGTTTAAATTTTTCAATCGTATTAATTCGTCTCGATATTGGTATTCCAATTTATAATCCTACGAATTATGAAAATCCAACTTTGGAGGCTCAGAATTTTTACAACCTTACAGGCATACCTATTAAATTCGACCAACGCTGGATGATAAAAGATTTTAACACAGAATGGCTTCTTAAAAAACCAGTATTTAACTTTGGTATTGGGTATCCTTTTTAGTGAAGAATGGAAAATTGAAAGTTGAAAATGTAATTCTCTAATTTACTCATTCCATCATTCACTAATTTCCTAATTCTCTCATCATCAAATCAACATTCTACACAAACATTCAACTGCCTCATCAACTTCTTCTTTTGTGTTTTGTTTGCCAAATGAGAAACGAATAGATGGACGGTTTGAATCGATGCCAATAGCTGTTAACACATGCGAACCCACGTTTGATCCCGATGCACATGCACTGCCTCCCGAAACCGAAATGCCTTCAATATCGAGTTTAAAAAGCATCATCTCCGAAACTGGATTTGGAGGAAACGAAACGTTGAGAATTTTGTATGACGATTCTCCTTCGGCATCACCATTAAATTCAATTCCTTCAATCGATGCTTTCAATTTTTTAATCATGTAATTTTTAAGCGAAGCAATATGGGCACGATTGGTTTCTAAATTTTGACAACTCAACTCCATTGCTTTTGCCAAGCCACAAATGCCGTAAATATTTTCGGTACCGCCACGCATATTGCGCTCTTGCGAACCACCTGAAATAAACGGTTCGATTTTATGATTGCTGTTTATATAAATAAATCCGGTGCCTTTCGGACCATTAAATTTATGGGCACTTGCCGCAATAAAATCAACAGGTATTTTTTGTAAATCCATTTCATAATTACCAATTGCCTGAACCGTATCTGAGTGGAAAAGCGCATTGTATTGTTTGCACATGGCTCCCACTTTTTCAATGTCGAGCATATTACCAAGCTCGTTGTTGCAATACATTAACGACACCAGCACGTTTTGATTTTGGCTGAGCAATCTTTCTAAATCGATGAAATCAATATGTCCGTTTGGTAACAGATTAATGTAATGTTTGGTAATGCTTCCGTTTTTTTCCAACTCGTTAACCGTATGCAAAACCGCATGATGCTCAATTGCCGAAGTAACAATATGTTTTACACCCAACCCATCAACCGACTTTCGTATAGCCATGTTATCCGACTCGGTGCCACCCGATGTAAAAAATATTTCTCCGGGCGAGCAGTTCAATAACCGTGCAACCGTTTTGCGTGCATCTTCAACAAGCGTACGTGTATCGCGCCCTAATGCATGTATCGATGATGGATTTCCGAAATGATTTTTCATCACTTCATTCATCACCTCCATTACTTCGGGATGAAGCGGTGTTGTTGCTGCATGATCAAAATAAATACGGTTCATTTATTTTTTTATCGATATATAACCTATCAATCGGTAAATTAATTTAGCCATGGTATACTCCGATAAAATCGAATTTTTTGCCGGAGCAATTTCAACCACATCAAATCCAACAATGTTCTTTTTTTCGATAACGAGTTTTAAAAACTCAAGCGTTTCGTTCCAAAACAAACCATTGGGCTCGGCTGTGCCCACTGCCGGAACAACCGATGGATCAAACCCATCTGCATCAATTGAGATGTATACATTTTTGCCAAGCGTTTTTAATGCTTCGCTCATCCATTTTTCGTTTTTGCGAATTTGATGTGCATAAAAAGTATGAATGTTTGCCGATGATTTTATCAACTCTGACTCTTCGATGCATTGCGCCCTGATGCCTATTTGCGTAAGCGGCACACCCAGCTCGTGTATACGATACATAACCGATGCATGCGAGTATGGATTATCGTGATACGACTCGCGCAAATCTGAATGTGCATCAATTTGCAACACACATACATCGTTGTATTTTTCTTTTACGGCAAGTACTGTTCCAAGTGTAATGGTATGCTCAGCTCCTAGCGTAACCGGAAATTTATCGTCTTTTAATAATTGTCGTGTTTCTTTTTCAATCAGTTTTATTGCCTTAGCATCTACCTTGTTTTTAAAATCCATAGGTGGCAATGTACAAATACCACCATTGCGATACGTTTCGGCATCAAGTTCTTCATCATACAACTCAACAAACTGCGATGCTTTAATCATTGCCTCGGGGCCTTTATCGCTGCCTGCCAAATACGAAGATGTGTACTCGTATGGTGCAGATTGAATAACATATTTTGATTTTTTATACGAACAATATTCGTCTTCGGTAATGGCTAAAAAGTTCTTTTTATGATTGTAGTATTTCATGATTTTGATTTTGAGCGTGCGAAGATAAGGAAAAGGTTGATTCGTTGATTTGACGATGAGATGATTTGATAATTTGATAATGAGAGAAGTGTTTGAGTGTTTAGGTGATGAAGTGTTTAAGTGAGCAGTGAGTTATATTTTTCAATTCTCAACTTTCAATTTTCAACTCCTTTTTAATTACTTAATCAACAAGCTTTTTCTCCAACGCAAACATTTCATCGCGTAAGCGAGCTGCTTCTAAAAAATCTAAATCTTTAGCAGCTTTGTTCATGCGTTTTTTGGTTTCGTCAATTGCTTTTTTAAGCTGTGTGGCGTTCATGTAATTTAATATTGGGTCGGCAGCAATATTTATTTCTTCGGGCTCAACATAGTATTTTATTTCGCTACCACTTTTTGCATCAACCACAGATGTTTGTTGCATAATTTCATCGCGGCTTTTAGTAACAGTAATCGGTGTTATACCATGAAGTGCATTATATGCCAACTGTTTGGTGCGTTTGTGTTCGTTGTCGGCAATGGTTTTGCGCATGCTCTCGGTAATGCGGTCGGCATACATGATTACTTTACCTCGCTCGTTTCGTGCTGCACGACCAATGGTTTGAATAAGCGAACTTTCGCTTCTGAGAAAACCTTCTTTATCGGCATCCATAATTGCCACCAATGAAACTTCGGGCAAATCCAATCCTTCGCGCAAAAGATTTACACCAATCAGCACATCTATTTTTCCTAAACGCAGGTCGCGTAAAATCTCAACACGGTCGAGTGTTTTTACTTCGCTGTGTATGTAAGAACATTTGATATTAAGCTTTGCCATGTATTTGCTCAGCTCTTCGGCCATGCGTTTGGTGAGTGTGGTTACCAAAACTCGGTCGCCCATTTTAATGCGCTCGTCAATTTCTTCAAGCAAATCGTCAACCTGATTAATAAGTGGACGAACTTCAATAATCGGATCGAGCAATCCTGTTGGACGAATAATTTGTTCAACAATTACACCTTCCGATTTTCGCACTTCGTACTCAGCCGGAGTGGCACTCACATAAATTGTTTGTCCAATCATCGACTCGAACTCGTTGAATTGTAAAGGACGATTATCTAATGCAGCTGGCAATCTAAAACCATACTCCACTAAATTTTCTTTACGCGAGCGGTCGCCACCAAACATGCCACGCACTTGAGGAATCGACACATGACTTTCATCCACAATCAGCAAAAAATCTTTCGGAAAATAATCAAGCAAACAAAACGGGCGGTCACCCGGATTTCGTTGATCCATGTATCGACTGTAATTTTCAATACCACTGCAATAGCCTAACTCACGCATCATTTCCATATCAAAATTAGTTCGCTCTTCAAGTCGCTTTGCTTCGAGGTGTTTGCCAATCGATTTAAAATATTCTACCTGCGAAACAAGGTCATCTTGTATCTCGCGAATGGCACGATGCAATTGTTCTTTGGGTGTGATATAAATATTGGCTGGAAAAATGGCAATGTTTTCCATGGCTTCAAAAGTGCGTCCTGATACAGGGTCAATTTGTTCTATCTGGTCAATCTCGTTTCCAAAAAATGAAACACGAAAAGCATAATCGGCATAGGCAGGATAAATATCTAGCACATCGCCTTTTACTCTAAAATTTCCTCGTTGAAAATCTGCTGTGGTTCGCGAGTAAAGCGAATCGACAAGGTTATATAAAACGGTATTGCGTGGAATTTTTTGTCCTTTGTGCAAACGAATAATACTGCTCTCGTAATCTTTTGGATTTCCGGCACCGTAAATACAACTTACCGATGCCACTACAATCACATCTCTTCTACCCGACAAAAGTGAAGAGGTAGTTTTGAGACGCATTTTTTCTATCTCTTCATTTATCTGCAGATCTTTTTCGATATAAGTATTGCTCGATGGAATAAAAGCTTCGGGTTGATAATAATCGTAATAGGAAACAAAATACTCGATGGCATTTTCGGGGAAAAATTGTTTGAACTCGCCATACAATTGTGCCACCAATGTTTTGTTGTGACTAAGCACCAGTGTTGGTCGATTTACTTTTTCGATAACATTGGCAATGGTAAAAGTTTTTCCCGAACCGGTAACACCAAGCAGTACCTGCGATTCATCGCCACGCAATAATCCTTCGGTGAGCGACTGTATCGCATCGGGTTGATCGCCCGTTGGTTTATAAGTTGAGATGAGTTTAAAATTCACGCTTGAAATTTAGTGATATTTAGTGTGATAAAACAGCAATGAAAATAAAAATGCCGCTGAATTATTCTACTAATACAGCGGCACGATGTAATTCTTATACAATTATTCTTTCACAATTTTTTTATTCAATGAGGTTTGATTATCGAGCAATACATTCACAAAATATATTCCTTTATCTAGTGAGGTGATATCTAATTTATTATTTGAAACAGAATTATCCTCAATAACCAATTTGCCTGTTATATCAATAATTTTTACACTAACAATTTTAGTTTGATGATTGGCTAAATCAATATTTAAAAAATTGTTTGCAGGAATAGGATAAACACAAACTTCATCGGAAGAAATATTTTGTTCGTTGATACCAACACTTGGATTTGTTGCACCAACTCCGGTGTAACGATAAACTCTTCCATATCCATCTGCTGTGTAAACCACTCCACTAAGTGTTGAATTATATGCACCGATTCCCATTGCCGGAGCACCAAGACCATCAGCAATACTTACCCAAGTTGTACCTCCATTTGCACTTCGTTCAATTACTGAAGGATTGCTTCCAAATAAATTTCCATTTGCATCAGGATACAAATCTGTATGTTTTTTCCCTGCAGTAGGAACGGTCCAAGTTGAACCACCATCAACTGATTTTGCAGTTATAACTGCATAACCATGAACATATAAATCACCATTGGGTGTGCTTGTTACTTTTTCATAATATCCATCAGTTGGCAAATTGGCTCCTGTAATTGCTGTCCAAGTTGTTCCACTGTTGGTTGATTTAAACAAACCATTTGTAGAATTGTAATTCAAAACAGCATAATAAGTAGTACCCGAAAGGGTAACATCAATAGCATATTTACTCGTTGTGGTATGATTGTTTAAAATAGCCCAATTTGCACCGTTATCTTTTGAGATGTAAGTATCGGCATACATAGAAGCAGGGCTGTATACAACGATTTCGCCATTCTTAAGTATTTTTACTTTACTTCCACTCACGCCTGTTATTTGTGTAAAGTTATCTCCATGATCGGTTGAACGATAGAACCCACCACCTACTGTAGCCAAACCATATACGATAAGTGCCCCAGAGTTTGCACAAAACATTAAATTCTTTTGAGAAAATGCTGGTAAGCCTACAGGTGTAATTAGTGTCCAGTTTTTTCCGCCATCAGATGACCTACGAATGTTTGCTCCGGAGGTTGTTCCGAGATACAAATAAGTTGAGCTGGGATCAACTGCAAAAGTATTAAAATACTCAGCTCCCGAGTTAGGGAAAACATTTGTCCAGCTCTGTGCTTTAAGAGTTGAACAAAAAATAGATAGTGCAATTACGAAGTAAATTTTTCTCATCTTTAGTTTATATTAAATGTTCATGTATTTACAAATATGTGTTTCGGCATTTAGATAAATAATGACCTGAATCAATGTTTTATGTATACTGATGAATAGTAAAATTAGAAGAAGGAAAAGTAAACTGAAACGAAAAAATGATTCCGTAGCTCAGCTGGTAGAGCATTACA
>CANKGI010000088.1 GCA_947481365.1 Bacteroidota bacterium
AAAAATTGCAATATTGTAACATCGAAAACTCAGAAAAGAAAATACTGGCAATTATTTCATACCCATTTTTACCTGCAACAACAGGTGGTGAAATTTCCACGTTAAATATTTTACGCTATTTATCATTTAAACATCAGGTTACTGTATTTACCGTTGAACCTTATAAAAAAGATTTTGAACTTCCGCCATCCAATTTCGAACTTATTTTTGGTATGCCATTTAAAGCAAGCCGATACATCAACTTATCGTTGGTTCCGCGATTGCAAAAACTCATTACCGAGAAAAATATCGATTTGCTTTTTTTCGATCAACCATGGTTTGGTTGGCTCATGTTAATGCTGAAATTATTTACCAAGAAAAAAATATTTCTACGAAGTAACAACATTGAATATTTGCGTTTCAAATCCATGGGGAAATGGTTTTGGCAAGTACTTTATATTTATGAAAAGTGGACCTATAGAATTGCTGATTTGGTGATTTTTGTAAGTGAAGTCGACAGACAAAAAGCGATTTACGAATTTGATTTAGATGAAAGCAAAACCTTGCTCACTCCTTATGGAATTGAACTCACAGCACCACCATACAAGAATCAGGATGCAGGAAGCCAGATGCAGGATTTGCATGGTATAAAATCAAATGAAAAGATTCTTCTCTTTTTTGCAACGATGAGCTATGCTCCGAATTATGAGGCGGTGGAATTTATTGCCGAAAAAGTTTATCCGTTGCTGAAACAAAATGAAGATTTTAAATTTAAAATTCTCATTTGCGGAAAAAACTTACCTCAGCATATTCAAGATAAACTTATTGATAAATCAGAAATTAAATATTGTGGATTTGTAGAGAACATTGAAGATTATATTGACGGTGCTGACGTAATGATTAATCCAATTTTGAGTGGTGGAGGCGTAAAAACAAAAGCTATTGATACACTTGGAAGAAACCAAACGGTGATCTCTACAAAGACCGGTGCCGAAGGAATTGCCCCGACTGTTTGTGGAAACAAATTAATCATTATTGCGGATAATGATTGGAATGCTTTTACAAATGCTATCATTTCAACTATTGATAAAAAAGAAAACATTCCTGCTTCATTTTACGACACTTATTCGTGGACAAACATCATCGAAAAACTTTCTGCTCGTTTAGAAAAATTGTAATGAAAACTTTCCGACTTTAGGTTTTATTTTCTGTCGGAAATTTTCTTTGCCATATCCTCACACGATAATTTTACTGCATTCTTAAAAACATCGTCAATGGTTTGCATGGTTGCATAGTCTCGCGTATTTCTTATTTCACCATTGGCTTCCGAAACTTTTTCGTTGTAGTAAAACAATGTGCTTTCGTATTTTATATTACAACCCATATCACGATATCGAAGCGTATCGTTAAACTCTTTTCTGATTTTCATTTTCTCTTCGCCTACCCACCAGCTTGGCTCAAAACGATAAACGCGCAGCAAAAAACCTTTTGTTTCATTTGCTAAAAACTCAACCGATTTAAACTGATCATTAAAAGTTTGTGTAATGGCATAACGATAACTTTGCTTAAAAAAATGAACATTTAATGTTCGCAATCCGAATTGAGAAATCGTATAATCATCGGATATTTTACTTCCGAAATCAACATAAAGCGGTTCGTCAATAACGGCAATTGTAGGTTTAAAAAACGGAGACACTTCAAAGTAACCAAGCGATTTCGGACTACATGCAATAATGAATAAAATAGAAAAAATAGAAAATATTTTTTTCATTCTAAAAATGCCGTTTAACTGCATCTGCAATTTTTTGTGCAGGCAATTGTTCCATGCAACTTGTTCCATCCACGCAACTTCCACGGTAAAAACATTTACAAGCTTTATCAGGCATTACAATTTCTCCTTTGCCAAACAAATCAAATTCGTGCGGATTAAAAATATTATTCATCAACACAATTTTCTTCCCAAGTGCCAGTGTAATGTGCATTCCCATCGTAACCTGTGTAATCACCAACTCACATTGATTAACAAGATTGATAAATTCGTTGAGCGAAAAATATCCAAGATAAGTTGCACCACTTCTGCTCTGAATTTCTTTATTTCTTGTATCCTCAGCTTCACCGCCAAGTAATAAAATTTCGGCTTCAGGATTTTGCTTTTTCAAAATAGCAATCAATTCAACCCATTTATCAATGCTCCACAAACGTGTAGTCCAGCGACCGCCACAGCCTGTATTCATTCCAATTATTTTTTTGTTTTTTGGCAATGACCATGTATAATTTTTATCATCATGCGTATCCATCAGGTATGGTTCATTCGCATGTTCCATTCCGCAAATTTCAAAAATTTCCTTTAGGTAACTTTTTGTATTGGCTTTACTCACATCATCAAAAATTCCGGTTAAGAATTTATGAATTGCCATTTCATTCAACGGCTGAATTTCATTGTCCTTCAAAACAAAACCATACTTCTCTTTTGCATCAACAATTTTTAATAATGCTCCAGCTTCTTTTTCTTTATCCAAATTAATAGCAATATCCCAACTCGAATGTTGTGCATACATAATCGAATTTACATCCCATTTTAATATCTCATCAATTTGTGATGAAGGAAGAATATCGGGTGTCCAGGTTAGCCAAGTTATTTTGCAAGAAGGATAAAGTTCTTTAAATTTTACAACCAATGGTGTTGTACGAATCACATCACCAATTGCTCCCAGTTTGATAATGAGAATTCTTTTAGAAACTTTTTCATAAACCTTACAATCATCGCAATGATAACCATGTTGCTTATGAGGCTTGCAAGGAATATGTCCTTTGAAATGAAGGCAATCAGACTTAAAATTCATTTTTACTTAACCTTTGATAGTTGGCAAATATAAGCAGACGCAAATATTTACAAAGAACCTTTCAGCCGCTTTGTCATACAAATTGATTTTGGCAATTATTTTGTACCTTCGGCTATCATATTTTAAAAACATGAAAAGAAGCACAATTATTTTATTAGCCGTTGCAGCAGCACTCTTACTGCTTGTATTTAATGGTTGCGGTAGTTACAACAACATGGTTAACAAACAAGAATCTGTTAGCGCAGCATGGGGACAAGTTGAAAATGTTTACCAACGCAGAATGGATTTGATTCCGAATTTGGTGAATACCGTGAAAGGTGTTGCCAATTTTGAACAAAAAACACTAACCGATGTAATTCAGGCACGTGCAAGTGCATCTCAGATAAAAGTGGATGCAAGCAATTTATCACCTGAGCAAATTCAAAAATTTCAAGCATCTCAAACCGGATTAAGTCAGGCATTAGGAAGATTGATGGTTGTTTCCGAACAATATCCGCAATTGAGAGCAACGCAAAATTTTATGGAATTGCAATCACAGTTGGAAGGTACAGAAAACCGCATAGCAGTTGAGCGTCAGAAATTCAACGAAATTGTAAAAGATTACAACTCATACATTCGTAAGTTTCCACAAGTTCTTTATTCGGGAACGTTTGGCTTTGCTAAAAAAGGATATTTTGAAGCAACAACCGGAGCCGAAAAAGCACCTGAAGTAAAATTTTAAATACTTAACAAGTTGAAAAAATTGAAAGATTACAAGGCTGAATTAAATTGTAAGACAACTTTGTAATTTTTCAATCTTTTAATTTTTCAATCAAAATAAATGGCAAAATTTTTTACCGAAGAAGAACAAACAAAAATCGTAAACGCGATAAAGAATGCCGAACAGCAAACTTCGGGTGAAATTCGATTACATGTTGAACCCACTTGCAATGGCAAAGCCTTCGATAGAGCGAAACAAGTTTTCGAATCGCTCGGAATGCATGCCACCGAATTAAAAAATGGTGTTCTTTTTTATGTTGCTTATAAAGATAAAAAATTTGCAATTATTGGCGACAAAGGAATTCACGAACTGGTAGGTCAGCATTTTTGGGATGAAACAAAAGAAATTCTTTCATCACATTTTCACGAGAAAAAATATTGTGAAGGGATTTGTATAGGAATTGAAAAAGCCGGTGAGAAATTGAAAACACATTTTCCTTATCAGCAAAACGACACCAATGAATTGAGTAATGATATTTCATACGGAGGTGAAGATGCGTAGTCTGTTGTTAGCCTTTAGCTTTTGGCTCCTAGCCACAAGTACATTTGCAAAAGATATTCCTGCAAAACCAAGTCCGATGAAGTTTGTGAACGATTACACAAACACATTAAGTGATGCCGATAAAAATGCACTTGAACAAAAATTGGGTGGATATTTCACTTCTACATCAACACAAATTGTTATTGTAATTGAGAATTCATTAGAAGACGGAGAAATTTTTGATTATTGTCAGCGCCTTGCAACTTCGTGGGGAATTGGTGAAAAAGATAAAAATAACGGACTGCTTGTTTATGTTGCCATAGCCGATAAAAAAGTTCGCATACACACAGGTTACGGAATGGAAGCAACCATTACCGATGCGTTAACTTCCGATATTCGCCACAACAATATCAATCCAAATTTTAAAGCAGGAAATTATTATCAGGGATTAGATGAAGCCACTGATATTATTATGAAAGCTGCTTCGGGTGAGTATGTAAACACACGTGTAAAAAAACATGTGGGTGGTGGATTCACAAAACTTATTTTATTCATTATCATCATCATCGTTTTTATTGTTTTCAGAAGTCGTGGTGGTGGTGGTTTTGGTGGTGGATTAATGGCACCCATTTTCTTTGGAACATTCGGTAGCGGAGGTTTTTCATCTGGTGGTGGTGGCGGTGGAGGAAGCAGCTTTGGCGATTTTGGTGGTGGTGGATTTGGCGGTGGTGGAAGCGATGGAGGCTGGTAAGTTAATTGAGAATTGAAAGTTGAAAATAAAAAATGTGAATTTGATTTAAATATTTATTTTGCATATAAACTTTTAAACCATCAAACAATATAACCTATAAACACGTAAACATGCTCCAACATCTCGATCTTACTAAAGTTTTAATTATCGATATTGAAACTGTTCCGCAATTTCCTTCGTTTGATTTAGTGCCCGCAACATGGCAAAAACTTTGGGACAAAAAAGCAACTTTCCTTAAACGCGATGACGACCAAACAACCGATTCCATTTATCCGCGTGCAGGTATTTATGCTGAGTTTGGAAAAATAATTTGCATATCGGCAGGCTTTTTTACACGAAGTGGAAACGAATGGAATTTTCGTGTGAAATCTTTTTATGGCGATGATGAAAAAATATTGCTGAAAGAATTTTGCGAGTTGCTCGAACGTCATTTTAACAATCCCGATAATTTGCTTTGCGCACACAATGGAAAAGAATTTGATTATCCTTACATCTCGCGAAGATGTTTGATAAACGGAATTGATATTCCGAATATTTTAGATTTGGCAGGTAAAAAACCTTGGGAAGTGCAACATCTTGATACGCTTGAATTATGGAAGTTTGGCGATTATAAAAGTTTTACTTCGCTTGAGTTACTTGCAGCAGCATTTAATATTCCAACACCAAAAGATGATATTGATGGAAGCATGGTTTGGGAAGTGTATTGGAAAGAAAAAGATTTAGAACGCATAAAAATTTATTGCCAAAAAGATGTGGTAACAACTGCACAATTGTTGTTGCGTTTTAGAAATGAAAAATTGTTGATTGAGAGCCGTATACTTATTTCCTAATCATTTTTATTATTATAAAGATTAATTACATTGCTTATAAATAATGAAAATTGCTAAACATTATATTGTCCTAATTCTTCTAGCTACTGCATTAAGTTCTTGTTATTTTATCGTTGGAGGTGGTGGTGGTGGATCAGGCTGTGAAGTTTCTTATAGATGCAGTGAAAAATACTACGGTATTCTTAATTTGACAGATTCAAGCAAAAGTTGGCTTCCTATAAGTACTGATAGTCCTTTAGTTTTTATAAATCAATTTAATACAAAAAGCACTTTCCACCAATCAAAAATACTACATACTTATGTAAATGTGGAACTGAATAACAGGTATGATTATTCCATAGAATGTAAAAATTTACCCTGTAGTGATTATTGCAAATATGAATCACAAAGTTTCACTTATTTATCAGATGATGTTCCATACAAATTTGTATTAGAAAGAAAAAAAAATGTGCATGAGGGAAGTTTTGGATCAAATCCTGTAGACACCAGTAAGTTAAATTTGAGTGATGATATTTTAACTTGCACTCTTGAAAAAACACTTCTTCCATTTTATACAATACCTATCAAAACAAGTAACAGTCCATTAACAAATTCTACATTTCACTCATCGATATCGCTAAACAGTTCAAATTTTTACAATGTATATGAATGTAACTTTGAAGGCAATAAAGGACGTCCAGAAATTTATCTTTCTAAAGTATATTATATAATCGGTTTTGGAATTATTGGCTATCAATTTTCGAATAATGAGCTATGGACAAGACAATAATCCTACTTTTAATTACTTCCTCTATTTTTTTCTCTTGTAAAAAAAGTACTTGTGATAAAATTTCAGGCACAGAAATAGTAAACTTACCTCCCCCTTATGAAAATATGTTTGCAGATATACCTCAAACTTCGATAGCTGTAGTATATGTATATTGCAGTTGCAAATCAAATAATGGGCAATCTGAGACAGCTAGTCTAATGGGAGGAAACCCAAATGGCTATTATAGACAAGATTATGGAGTTACATCCGACTGTAAAAACAGAACAGGAGCCCAAAAATTCAATTATTTTAGTACAAGCATAAATGGATACGATTTTTACTATGAAGTTACATTTAAAGAACAAGATCAAGTTTTTTTTAAATTTCGTTGCTCTCTAAATTCTCTTGATAACAAAAAAGTAGATTGGACTTATACATCTATTTTAAATTATAACACAAATAATATTACTGTCCATTATACGGAGGGTTACAATGCAGATAGTTTGATTTCCGACTCTGACAAATTCACACTTATTGGACCACAAACAATTGATAGTATATATTATCCAGAAGTTTATAAGTTAGACATGACTTTTTCTAAAAAACACTGTAAACCCTATTCAATAGGAACTGTTTTTTTTGATAAAAGAAAAGGTGCTGTAAAATATATTTTAAATAATGGTACTGAGTGGTATGTTAAATATTAAAAAACCAACTTTTGTCTATCATCTTCTCATCATCAAATTAACGAATCACCAAATAATCAAATATGTTTCATAAATTTGAATACTAAATTATTGTAAAATGAAAACCCTTGTGAATGAAACCCGAAACGATGAGGATTTATTCTTATTGTCGTCATTGGCAGAAAGGCTCAACCTCGATAAAAAAATATTTGCTTCTGCCGAAAATTATTCAGCACCAGGCAAACCTCTTACACAAACCGAACTTAAAAAATTAATTGTTAAAGCCGAAAAAGAAAAAGGTGTTTCGCTCAAACAATTTAAAAATATAATTGCCAAGTAACCTCCAATCAAATTTCTGTTTTGCTAATTTTTCATTGTAAACGTAATCCGGTTTTAATAAAAAAGTTAATAAAATAAACAGAATAAATTTCTCTTTTCAACAAATCATCTCATCATCAAATCAACGAATCATCAAATTAAAAATGGCACGCATAAAACTAACTCTTCCCGATACATTTATTTTTAAAACCGAAATTCCTGTTCGCATTTCCGATATTAATTATGGTAATCATTTGAGCAACGATGCTTTTTTAACATTGATGCACGAAGCTCGCATGCAGTTTTTAAAACACTTTGGTTACACCGAAATGAATATGGCTGGAGTATCGCTCATTATGGCCGATGCAGCTATCGTATTTAAAAAAGAATGCTTTTATGGCGATGTGTTAATCATTGAAATTACCGCTGCCGAATTTGGCACTCGCAATTTCGATTTGTATTATCGTTTCACTAAAAAAGCAACCAACGAACTTGCCTGCGAAGCCAAAACCGGAATGGTGTGTTTTGATTATAACGAAAGAAAAACAACCGAAGTTCCAGAAGTTTTTAAAAACTTATTCGCTTAAAAAAATCATCGGTTAATAACTTCTTTACCCACTTTAAATAGAGTATACAAATAATAGTGTTCTTTGTATACGCTAATCAGAAATTTATTTTTCTAAACCGAACACCTTCAAATTTTAAACAAACACAATTGAAAAAAAATAACATCGATAAATTAAAACGTTCCATTCAAAATGTATTTGATGGCAACTCAAAAAAAATATTAAATCCTCGGCAAATAGCTTCAATGCTCGGAATAGAAAGCACCGAAGGAAGAAATGAAGTAATCATAGCTTTAAAACTTTTGGTAAAAGATGAAGCGCTTGAAGAAGTTTCTCCGGGAAAATACATTACCGTTTTTAAACACAAATTCATCGAAGGAAAAGTAGAGATGACTCAACGTGGAAGTGCTTATGTAATTCCAGATGAAGGTGGTGAGGACATCATGATTACTCCCGAATTTTTAAACACTGCACTTAATCGCGATAAAGTCAAAGTAAATTTATTTGCACAACGTGGCGAAAAACGTTCGGGCGAAATTGTAGAAGTACTCGAGCGCAACAAAATGGAATTTGTTGGTGTCATTCAGGTTGCCTACAATCATGCATTTGTGGTTGCTGACGATAAAAAAATGTACACCGATATTTTTATTCCTCTTGATAAAATAAACAAAGCAAAAAACGGTGATAAAGTTATTGCAAAAATTACCGAATGGACACTTGAACATAAAAGTCCGATTGGCGAAGTAATTGAAATTATTGGTCGTCCGGGCTATCACGAAACCGAAATGCATGCTATCGTTGCAGAGTTTGGTTTCTCTTTTAAATTTTCTGAAGAGGTAGAAAATGAAGCCAATAAAATTCCAGATAAAATTACAAAAGAAGAAATTTCTAATCGAAGAGATTTCAGAAAAATTACCACTTTTACAATTGACCCCGATGATGCAAAAGATTTTGATGATGCCCTTTCGATACAAAAAATAGAAGATGGCATTTGGGAAATTGGTGTTCACATTGCCGATGTTTCGCACTACGTAAAACCCGGAACTATTATAGATGAAGAAGCACTTGAGCGAGGCACTTCGGTTTATTTGGTAGATCGTACTATACCGATGCTTCCCGAAAAATTATCAAACGGACTTTGTTCGCTTCGTCCGCACGAAGAAAAATTAACGTTCTCAGTTGTTTTTAAAATGAATGAAAATGCTGAATTGCTTGATGTGTGGTATGGAAAAACGATTATTTATTCGGACAGAAGATTTTCATACGAAGAAGCGCAAGAACGCATTGAAACTGGCAAAGGAGACTTTGCAGAAGAAATAAAAAAACTAAACGAACTGGCATTAAAACTTCGCAGCGATCGATTTAAAAATGGAGCAGTAAATTTTGAAACCGAGGAAGTAAAATTTATTCTCGATGAAAATTTTAAGCCTGTAAGCGTTTATAAAAAAGTAAGAAAAGATGCTCATAAACTCATCGAAGAATTTATGTTGCTTGCCAATAAAAAAGTTGCCGAATACGGACATAACTCGAAAAAAGGTACTCCTCGCACTTTTGTTTATCGCGTTCACGATTTACCAAATGAAGAAAAACTGAAATTGTTTTCGGCATTTGCGAGTCGTTTTGGATACATCATCAGAACACAATCGCAACGGGCAATTTCGCAATCGATGAATGAATTGCTAGCAAAAGTAGAAGGTAAACCCGAACAAAATTTATTGCAGCAACAAGCCATTCGAACAATGTCAAAAGCTTTTTACACAACTAAAAAAACCGGACATTACGGTTTGGCTTTCGATTTTTATTCTCACTTTACATCACCCATCAGGCGATATCCCGATTTGATGGCACATAGACTTTTGTTCGAATATTTAAACAATGGTAAATCGGCAAATGCTGAGAAATATGAAGTCATGTGTAAGCATTCGTCAGAAACAGAAACACGAGCTGCCGAAGCCGAACGAGCTTCTGTAAGATACAAACAAGTGGAGTATATTAAAGATTTTATCGGTGAAGAATTTCAGGGAATTATTTCAGGCGTAACCGAATGGGGAATTTATGTGGAGATAACCGAATATAAATGTGAAGGAATGATTCGACTATCAAATATGGCCGATGATTTTTATGAATACGATGAACACAATCTTTGTATTGTTGGCAGACGAACACGAAAAAAATATCAACTTGGCGATATTGTTGAAGTAGTTGTGAAAGAAGCTGATGTTTTAAAGCGTCAGGTAAATTTGGATATGGCAGGAAATGTAATCACATCAAGAAACTTAAGACGTGCCGAACCAAATAGAAAAGACCGAAGACGAAACGAAAAAAAATCTAATCAAAAAAGTAAAAAGAAAGGGAGACGTTAATCTCCCTTTTTATTTTTCGTAATCAATTTATTTATTACATAATCTTCACTTTAAACTCTACCCTTCGGTTTTTAGCTCTTCCTTCAGGCGAATCATTTGTGTCGATAGGTTGCGTTTGTCCGTAACCATGCGATTCTAATCGAGCTGTTGGTACACCTTTTTTAATCAAGTACAATCTCACTGAATTTGCACGATCATCAGATAATTTTAAGTTCTTATCAGCATCACCTTGTGCATCGGTATGTCCATTTATAATCAAATAGTACGTTGGATTTTCTCTGCAAATTTTCACAACGTTATCTAAGATTGGGAACGACTTAGGCAATAATATAGATTTAGCTGTTTGGAACTGAACACCTGTTAATGCCTGTTCAAAAATACGCTTCACCGATTCTTTTATTTCTGGACAACCTTGGTTATATCTAGGTCCGGCTTCGCGAGGACACTTATCTTTATTATCTGGAATACTATCGCCATCGGAGTCTGGACAACCATTAAATATTTTCAAACCTTTTACCGTAGGACAATCATCTTTATAATCAGGTATTCCATCACCATCTGTATCTGGGCAACCATTAAATTGTTTTAAGCCTGGAACAGTTACACACGAATCAAGGTTATCTGGAATTCCATCACCATCCGTATCAGGACAACCATTAAATCTAGCCAATCCATAAACATCAGGACAACTATCAAGTTGATCAGGTATTCCGTCCCAATCTCTATCAGGACAACCACGAGCTTGGAAAGTTCCTGGAACATCAGGACATAAATCAAATTTGTCGATAATGCCATCACTATCACGATCAAAAAGCTCACAATTGCATTCAACCTTCTTAGCAGCATAAGGCAATTCATCACCACTTTGATATGAACTGATAGCTTTACCAAAGTTGTAAGTAATTCCTAAATTATGCATCAAATAACCGTCATTATTTTGAATCAAGAAACCATCTCTTCCATCATGATCAGTATAAACAAAAAGTGATTGCTCATAAATATTAAATCGTTTAGAAAGTTTAAAATTAACATGCCATCCTGAAGAAACAATAAAATCTTTTGCTGTAAAATTTTTCTTCATTGTTGGAGTGGCAGTAATATACCAATCGTAAACATTTTCACCCCAAAGCCAAGAAAGGCCTGTTCCAAATACTAATGATAATTGTATACGTGAGTTCTCTTTAAAAATATAACCATTACTAA
>CANKGI010000089.1 GCA_947481365.1 Bacteroidota bacterium
GATGCCGAATCGAGTTCAATGCCTACCAACCCATTTTTAATTACTGCGCCTTTAATCACATTATCTTTACTATCAGGAAAAAATCGTATGCCAATCCATTGTCCTGGCGTTTCGGTATAATCAGGCTCCATGCGGTCGCCTTCAAAAATTACTGGATTATCTGATGTTCCATTTACAATCAAAGTACCAGCCACCAAAAAGCATGATTTGGTGTGCGAATAAATATGCGTTCCTGCATCAATAGTGAGTATGCAACCACTTGGAACAAGAATTGAATCATAAATTACATAAGGCAAATCTGCTGTCCAATGCAAATTATTTGTTGCACAATCTAACACCTGATTGCGTAGGTAATTTGCCTTTCTTGCATATCCTGCAATATTTACCAATTGCATGTTTCCGTTCGTAGTAAAATCTATTTCATCAAAAACAATAAAAGGTTTTTTAGGGTCGGTTGAGCCATTCGAATCAACATACATTTGTACAAAAATGATGATGCTGTCTTTTCCTCTTATCATTTTGTTAACAGCAGTATTTCCTGGCTTTCCGTCAATATTCAGTTTAAAAATTCCCCAAATATTTCCTTTCAATGCGATGTTCACATTTACTGCATCAGCATTCGGATTATAAACCCATAAACGTTTGGTAACCGATGCAGGTTTGTTGGCTCCCGATTGTACAAAAACCGTGTCGAACCAAACCGTATCCGTTGAAAACGATAGCCGCAACGATGGATCTGTGCTCACCACATCATCTTTTCTGCATGAAAACAAAAGCATCCATGCCGAAATAAGTAGAAAAGAAAAATGAAAATATTTTTTGCTCACCAATTGCTTTTTGAAACAGCGGTAATATTACGCAAAAACCAACAAATTATTATCGCATCAAATCATCAAGTGCCGAGTCGATTGTTGGAAAATTGAATTGAAATCCTGCTTGTTCTATTTTTTTACTTGAAACATTTTGAGTTGCCAAAAACATTTCGCTCATCTCTCCAAAAATGATTTTGAGCATAAAAGCCGGAATATTGGGAAGCAAAATTGGCTTTTTAAGTTCCGCTGCCATTTTCTTGATCATGGTTTTATTGCTTACCGGATTTGGAGCAATCGCATTATAAATACCCTGCATCGTTTCGTCTATTGAAGCTTTCAAAAACATAGCACATAAGTCGTCAACGTGTATCCAACTCATCATTTGATTTCCATCACCAAAAATAACTCCTGCATATTTTCGTATCGGATTCGAAACTTCTTTAATAAAACCACCACGAGGTGATAGCACAACTCCTGTGCGAAGTATCACCACGCGTATTCCAAGAGTTGCTATTTTTTGAACTTCATCTTCCCATTCTTTACAAACATTTGCCAGAAAAGAATCAGCTGCAGGATAATTTTCATCAGCAACTCCTTTTATGTTGTTTCCGTAAATACCAATTGCCGATGTTGCAATAAAAGTTTTGATGGAGTGTTTATTATTTTTTAACGTTTCGAAAAGCAACTTGGTTGAGCGGATTCTGCTTTCTAAAATTTCTTTTTTATACTCAACCGACCAACGTTTATCGGCAATTCCGGCACCTGTTAAATGAATAATGGTGTCTGTTGTTTCCAGAAATTTTGTATCGATTTCTTTGGTTTTGGGATTCCATTTATACGTGTAAAAATCACCAATAAAACCTGCTTTACGGGTTAGTAAGCAAACTTCATTTGTTTGTTCAGATAAAATTTTGGCCAAACGATACCCCACTAAACCTGTACCGCCAGTAATTAAATAAGAATTCATTGACTTATTATAAATGCTAAAACAAATTTATTAATTTTATGTTGACATTAAGTATAAGAAATTAATAATTGGGAACTTTCTCTATAAAAGATATTGAAGCACTTTCGGGTATTCGCTGCCACACATTACGTGTGTGGGAACAACGATATGGTGTACTTACGCCTAAACGCACCGACACCAATATTCGTTATTATGATGATGAAGACCTGAAATTAATTTTGAACATTAGCATTTTAAATCGTTACGGTTATAAAATTTCGGACATTTCGAAAATGAAGAACGAAGAAATTTGTTCGGCAGTACTAAAAATTTCGGGCAATAGCAATGAGTTCAGCTGTCAGATAAAAAACCTGATTAGTTCAACAATGGTTTTTGACGAAACAAATTTTAATCAGATAATAAATGAAAATATAGAAAAACTTGGTTTCGAACAAACGATGATGAAACTGATTTTTCCGTATTTAAATGAGATTGGATTACTTTGGCAATTAGGCTCTGTTCAGCCTACTCACGAGCATTTTGCTACCAATATTATCAAACAAAAAATTTATGTTGCTATTGATAACCAAATTGGAAAAAGTAAAGTAGATGCGAAGAATTTTTTGCTTTTTTTACCCGAAAAAGAACAACACACTTTGGGATTACTATTTGCCAATTATATCATTCGTTCTCGCGGTCATAAAGTTTTGTATCTAGGGCAAGAGGTTCCGTTAAAAGATTTGAAAACAATATTTAGTAAACACGATCCCGATTATATCTATACCATTCTTACTTCGGCAAACCCCGACATTGATAAACAAATATTTGCAAATACACTTAGTGAAAACTGGAAAGAAAGTAAAATTCTTTTATCAGGATTTCAGTTTATGGACGAATCAGTAAAACTGCCTCAAAATGCCCAAATTGTTAGAAAGATGGAAGATTTGATTTCGATGTTGGATTCAATTTAAGAATTATTTATCTCCACCTTTTCCGTTCATCATTAATTCGGTTGCTTCTTCTTGGCTCATCACTGGATAATCCGAAGGAATGATAAACAACACATCATCTACATTTTTTGATTCAACTGATTTGGCTTTAATTACCATTTTCATTCCACTTTGGCTGATGTTGTATTCCATCAAAAAACCATCAATATCTTTAAAAGCTGGATTATCATTACTTCCTAAAATCTTAGGCAGGTCTTCGGTATAATAACATTCGAGTCGCTCTGATTTTCCTCCCATCGTATAATCAACAATTGCTTTTTTACATTTATATCCGGCAATTACTTTCGTTTCTTTAGAGTAAGTAATATTAAACTGTGGAAACATATCTTTTCTCCTCAACTCCTCTTCTTTCTTTTTTATATCATCTGCCGTTTGATGAATGGCAAATTTACTTCCCATCATATCCATCAATACAGTTACTTCCTTTTTGGTATTATCACCAATAGTCACGGTTGTACCCATTGCCATAGGCATTTCAAGGCGGCTATGTTCCTTTTTAAAATATGCAGTTAATGTTTTCGGCAGCATGCTTTCCATCTGTTTCATTTCTTTGGTAAGCGTAGGATAAGTAATATCAAAATGTGCTACACCTTGGGTTAATTTTGTTTGTGCCGAAACGATTGTTGCAATAAAAACAAAAGCGAATAATTGAATATATTTTTTCATGAATTAGAATTTACCAGGTTAACTTTTCTTTATTTAAAAATGCCGAAATGCCTCGTTTGCAATCATCGGTTTTACGTGCTTTAACATTCATTTGAGCAGCATAAATCAATCCTTCATCGAGACTCATTTGCTGTACATCGCCAAGCATTTGTTTTACCATCGCCAGTGATTGTGACGAAGCATATTTACATAATTTTTGCGCAAATTTTGCAACCTCTTCATCAATTAAACTTTCATCAGTAAGAAAATTAATCAAACCAAGTTCGAATGCTTTTGAAGCATCAAAAATATCGCCAGTCAATAATAAGTTTCTTGCTTTTTGCTCGCCTAGTTTTCTCACCAAAAACACCATTACAATGGCAGGCACAAATCCAATTTTTACTTCTGTATATCCAAATGTTGAATTGGGTGTGGCAAACGAAAAATCGCAAATGGTTGCCAAGCCACAACCTCCTGCTAATGCCGGACCGTTTATTTGTGAGATAACAACTTTTGGCGAAACATAAATCATCCGAAATAATTCCATCAGATTTTTTGAATCGGCAAGATTTTCGTCATCAGTATTTTTCTGAAGTTGTTGCAAATATCCTAAATCGGCTCCAGCACAAAACGCTTCACCATTGGCTTTAAGCACAATAACTTTGCAAGTTTCATCATTTTCGGCTTGCTTAAAAACAGATTTGATTTCGTTAACAAATTCGAAACTAAGTGCATTGCGTTTTTCAGTTCGGTTGAGTGTAATGTAACCAACACGTTCTTTTACTTCGTATAAAACAAGATTATTCATTGCTTGATAATAGTGCTACAATGATAACTCAAAAGCACCCGAAACGCCAACATCGGTGTAAGGAATATTTTTTTCGGCAAGCAATTTTTTCATTGCAGCGGAAAAATGAGGTTTTACTGATGATGAGAATACAACCTGATTTATTTTTGATGTTTCGATTAAATCTTTCAAATTAATTTTATTCCGAATCACAAGCACATCAATTTGCTTTTCTTGTAAAACAAATTCTGGTAAATCATTTCCCGATACATAAATATTTTTCTTGCCAAAAATTATTTTTTGCCAATCATTGTTCAGCAATTTTATTTCGGGTTGCTTTATTCCGCAATGCCACAAATGTTGTTGCAAGTGAAAATGAAATTTGCTTTCATCATTTACAAATGCCGTATCGGCAAGCAACAAGCAACTTTTTCCATTTATAAAATTTACTGCTGTAAAACCTCCAACATGATAAACAACTATTTCGATTCTCGATTTGTCTTCAACCGATTTAAAATCATTCAATACAAAAAACAAACATGCAAAAGCAAGTGCAGTTTTAAAATATAAACTTCGTTGTTTCAAAAAATAGGTGATAAAAAATGAAATAGAAATAAAAATGATAACAGCTTGAACGATGCTGATGTGTATTCCGTTGACATATGAAAAGGGCATTTGTTCAACAAATTTTACAATTGCATTGGTAAGCGCAATGCCAAGGTACATGAGCTTTCCGAGCCAGATTGCGATAATCGGAATTTTAGAAAACACAATGAGAACAATTCCAATATAAATTATAATGGTGGTAAGCGGAATGATGATGAGATTTGAAAATAAAAAGTAATTCGGGAACTGATGGAAATATAATAATCCAAGTGGAAATGTAGTGAGTTGCGCTGCAATCGAAACTGAAGTTATTTTCCATATTTCGTTACCAAGTTTTGTTGTTGCATCATACCAATCATACACATAGGGTTGCAAAAAAACAATGCCAATAACTGCCATATAGCTCAACTGAAATCCTACGTTGGCAATAATGTTTGTATCGTAACACAACAACGAAAAAGCCGATATGGCGAGTGCGTTAAAAATATTTGATGGTCGGTTAACCATCTTTGCTAAAATAATAAACGAGAACATCACTGTTGCACGTAAAATGGATGGAGATAATCCACATAGCATCGAATAAATCCATAAACAAATAATGATGATTACATGTTTCCAGAATTTCATTCTGTTTGTTCGATCCATAAATTTTAAGAGCAAACCCAATATCATAAAAATCAATCCTACATGCATACCCGAAACTGCTAACACATGCAATGTACCTGTGTTGGCGTATGCCTGCACCACTTCCGGATCGATGGCATCATCATAACCATAAAGCAATGCTTGAGCAACAGCAATTTCTGTTGGATGTATAATAAATTCGGTGAGTACATTACTAAAATAGGTCTGTGCTCCATAAACAAATAAAAATAACTGATTGGCTTTTGTTGCCTGAGTTTTTACAAAATCATTGTGTTTAACATAGGCTTGATAATGAACATTGTTAAAATGTAAATATCGTTTGTAATTAAACTCATCGGGATTTTGCGGTGGAGGAATTTCACGAATTAAATTATTTTTCACAAGCAACACATCACCATATTTCAAACTTTTGCTTAGCGTGTCTTTTGCGGCATACAACAAAAGATTTCCGTTGCACGAATGTTGTTCAGATAATGAATCTAAATAACCAATAACATGTGTGTGAAATTTTAACGATTTTACTTTTTCAACTGGAACTTCATCAATGTAAACTGTTAAATATTTGGCTTCATATTGTTTCGAAAAATGTATGCTGCTGTTTAACTCATTTTGAAACTGATTTAATGATAACCCAAAACAAAAAAGTGTTGATGAAAGTAAAATTCCATTGAACACTGCATATCGAAATTTCTTAAAAAAGAAAAACGCTACGAGAAACGCAACAAATGAAATCGCTAGTGCCGCAAGTGAATACAAGAAATTACAGTGAAAGTAAATTGAAATGGTAATGCCTGCAATAAAAGGCAAGAGTATGCGAACAAAAGGCACATTGTTCCAAAACGACTGTTTCATGGTCTGTTATTTTTGAGTAGATAAAAATAAAATACTATTTCGTTTTAGCAAAATAATATTATAGCATTCTCCTATTTATCTTTATGCGTAATCTTTTCAAAAATCTCTTCAGGTGTTTTCCCTAAATTTTCAATTGCCAGTTTTGCATCTTCAGTTAAATCACTTTTTGGATATTTGGCTAAAAAATGACCGTATGCCGTTTTAGCTTTTACTAAATCATGCAAACTATTTTCGTAAATGTAACCTTGTAAAAAAAGTGCTTCTTCTGCCACTTTACTTTTGGGATATTGGTCAATTATTTGTTGGAATAATTTTAATGCTTGCTCGTGCTCTGCGGTTGCATTGCAACGCTGTGCCGCTTTAAAAATATATTCAGGTGAAAGCTCATCATCCGGATATTTTACCGAAAAATCAAGGTATGCATTTTTCAATTCTTCGATTGCCCGCGGAGAAAAAATACTATCCGCAGCTTCCAACTTTTTAATATTGTCGAGCGATTTTTCTTTTGGCGAATGACAAGCTGCAAATGCAAAAACTGAAACTAAAATGAATACCGAATTTCTTATTTTATTAAACATGTTTTGTGTAAATTTTAAAACTCAAATCTAAATATTTTCTACTTCTCTCATTCACTAATTCCTTCATTCACTAATTCTCTCATTCCTTCATTCATAAACTCACTAATTCCAACATTAGTATTGCCCTGTTCTCAGCATCACCAATGTGCAAGCTTCAATCGGTTCAATACCATTTTCGTGTAATAAATTTTCCAGTTCAGGGTTTTCTGTTCCTGGATTAAAAACCACACGCTTGGGGTGTAAATCTAAAATATATTCGTAATAGGGCTTTTGATTTGGCGGACTAAGGTATAATGTTACCGTGTCAAAATCTTTATCAAGAGGTAATACATTTTCAATTTCAATTCCGGCAATGCTTCCCTTTCCCACTCCAAAAGGCACAACCTGATGATTATATTCTTTTAACAACTCGGTTGCCATGTAGCCATAACGCTCGGGTTTTGGTGATGCTCCTATTACAAGTGTCTTTTTCATGCAAACAAAATTACACTTCATTTTCATTTTCTCTGATGCCGCTTCATATTTTTATTATTTTCGCGCAACATAATTGATGATTATAATACAAAATGAAAATTTCTTATAACTGGTTAAAAGAACTTATTGATATAAAACTATCGGTTAACGAAGTAAGCGAATTACTTACCGGATGTGGGCTTGAGGTGGAAGGTGTTACACCTTATCAATCCATTAAAGGTGGATTGGAAGGTATTGTTGTTGGCGAAGTGAAAACCAAAATGAAACACCCGAATGCCGATAAATTAAGCGTTACAACGGTAAATATTGGTGGCGATACCGATTTACAAATTGTGTGTGGCGCTCCAAATGTTGATGCCGGACAAAAAGTTTTGGTGGCAACTGTTGGTGCAACTGTTCATCCAACTAAAGGCGAACCTTTCAAAATAAACAAATCGAAAATACGTGGTGAAGTAAGCGAAGGAATGATTTGTGCCGAAGATGAATTGGGATTAGGCGAAAGTCATGATGGTATTTTAGTGTTGCCTGAAAACTATGAAGTGGGTAAAAAAGCCATCGAATATTTTAATGTTTACGAAGATTATTTAATTGAAATTGGATTAACGGCAAACCGTGGTGATGCTGCTTCGCATCTAGGTGTAGCAAGAGATTTGAAAGCTTTAACCAATTCAGATTTAAGATTTAAGAATTACGAATTGCCTCAAATCGAAAATCGTAAATCTCAAATCGAAATTCGCATTGAAGATGCGGAAGGTTGCATCCGTTACTCTGGAATATCCATATCTAATATTACAGTTAAAGAATCGCCCGAATGGTTAAAGAATAAGTTAAAAGTAATTGGACTATCGCCAATCAACAATATTGTTGATGCCACAAATTATGTATTACACGAAATTGGTCAGCCGTTACATGCTTTTGATACAGATAAAATTGCGGGACAAAAAATCGTTGTAAAAAAAGTTGCTGCCGATACAAAGTTTGTAACACTTGATAAAGTAGAACGCAAACTAAACGGTAACGAATGCATGATTTGCGATGCAGATAAACCCCTTGCCATTGCAGGCGTTTTTGGTGGATTGGAATCAGGAATAAACGAGCAAACAAAAAATATATTTATCGAAAGTGCTTGTTTCAATCCGGTATCAATTCGTAAAGCAGCAAAATTTCATGGATTAAATACAGATGCCTCTTTTCGCTTTGAACGTGGAACCGATCCAAATGTTACAGTGAAAGCTTTGGAACGTTTTACACAAATCATTTTAGAAATTGCCGGAGGTGAAGTTTCATCTGATGTTGTAGATATTTATCCCACAAAAATTGAAAACTCGATTGTCGAATTTTCGATTGAGCGTTTTAATAAACTCATCGGGCAAGTCATTCCATTTGATGAAGTAAAGAGAATATTAACAGCACTCGAAATTACCATCACAAACGAAACAACTACACAATTAACATTATCAATTCCGCCATACCGAGTTGATGTAAAACGTGAAGCTGATGTGGCCGAAGAAATTCTAAGAATATATGGCTTAAATAAAATCGAAATTCCAACACAACTGAAATCGGCAATTGTGTTTTCGGATGATGACAAAAAATACAAAATACAAAATAAAATTGCCGATCATTTAAGTGCTACAGGTTTTTACGAACTCATCAATAATTCGCTTACAGCATCGAAATTTTATTCTGAAGATGAAATGAATCGAGCTGTTAAAATATTAAATCCGTTGAGTACCGAATTGGATATCATGAGAATGAATATGCTTTACTGCGGACTCGAATCTGTTCAATATAATTTGAATCGTAAAGCCGGCAATCTCAAATTTTTTGAGTTTGGGTATACTTATGAATTGATAGATGGAAAATATATCGAAACACCACATTATTCCATTTTACTCTGTGGATTGAAAACTTCCGAAAGTTGGAACACACCACAAAAAGCGGTAAATTATTTTACCATAAAAGGTGTGGTTGTAAATGTTTTGCAAAAACTGGGTATCAATAAAATCAGTTTTGATTACAACGATCAACATTCAAAATTAAACAACCACACATCGGTTTATGCAAATGGAAAATTGCTTGCCGAGTTTGGTTCGGTTAATCCTGAAACTGCTTCAAAAGTTGGTATAAATGAAACTGTTTATTTTGCCGATTTATACTGGAATCAGGTTGCCGAAATATCCCTTCAAGCCGAAAACAAACACGAAATTATTTCTCAATTTCCATTTGTTCGAAGAGATCTTGCCTTGCTATTGGATAAGAGTGTGAAGTATTCATTAATTGAAAAAATTGCCCTATCAACCGATACAAAATTGATAAAAAGTGTAAATGTATTTGATGTGTATGAAGGAGATAAAATGGAAGCTGGGAAAAAATCGTATGCCATTAGTTTTATTATTCAAGATGACTTAAAAACACTTACCGATACTGAAATTGAAACAGTGATGAATAAACTCATCAACAGGTTTACAAAAGAACTTGGCGCTGCATTGAGAGCTTAATTATGTCGGAAACCAAATTAAAAACAGACGAAATAAAACTGAAAGTTACCCGGCTTTTGGATTTATATAAATCATTAAAAACCGAATACGATAGCCTCCATAAAGAAAACGAGGAACATAAGAGCATTATTAAAAATCAAAAAAATACCATCTTATCCTTAGAAGAAAGAAATAAAATCATTAAACTTGCTGAATCACTCGGAGATTCTAAGGAAGATAATCGTGAGCTTAAAAAAAAGGTAAACAGTTATTTACGTGAGATTGATGAGTGTATCAGGTTACTAAGCGATAGATAACTTAACATTGGACGAACTTTCAATAAAAGTAAATATATCCGACCGCATTTATCCGCTAACGGTAAAACATACCGAAGAGGAAAAAATACGGAGGGCCGCTAAACTGATCAACGATAAACTAAAAGCATATGGCAGTAATTTTGCCGTTCGCGATAAACAGGATATTATTTCGATGTGTGCACTTGAACTTGCCACAGAGCTGATCAGTATAACGGATAACCGTGCTAACGAAAGCACCGGATTAACAGCACAACTCGATGAAATCAGAGATTTGCTGAAACACGTCACAATTTAAAACTTCTGTCTTAATTGGTAACTTAATGTTTAATTTTAAACACAAATACCATTATGGAAATTTATTTAGTAGTAATTATTGCGATGGTAGCTTTAGGAATAGGGGTTGCAGTTACATTTGTTTTAAACAAAACTATACTCTCAAAACAAGCTACCGAATTAATCAAAGAAGCTGAAGCAAAAGCCGAAGTGATTAAAAAAGACAGAATGCTCGAAGCAAAAGAGCGATTTATTCAATTAAAATCTGAACACGAAAAAGAAGTAATGGCTCGCAACCAAAACGTTCAGAATTTAGAAAATAAACTCAAGCAAAAAGAACAAACTATCAATCAAAAATTAGAACAAGCTACACGCAAAGATTCTGAATTAGATCAAATTAAAGCAACACTGACAAAGCAACTCGAAATTGTTTCTGCTAAAAAAGAAGAAGCGGAAAAAGCCTTAAACAATCAGGTTAAACAACTCGAAAAAATTGCAGGCTTAAGTGCTGATGAAGCTAAAAAACAATTAGTTGAAGCACTGCATGAAGAAGCAAAAACAGAAGCAATGGGCAGAATTAAGGATGTAATAGATGAAGCTAAACTTACTGCTGCTAAAGATGCCAAGAAGATTATTTTAAACACTATTCAACGTACTGCTGCCGAGCATGCCATCGAAAATTCTGTATCAGTTTTCAATATTGAAAATGATGAAATGAAAGGTCGCATTATCGGTCGCGAAGGTAGAAACATTCGTGCACTCGAAGCTGCAACTGGAGTTGAAATTATTGTAGATGATACTCCGGAAGCGATCATCCTTTCTTGTTTTGATCCCATCAGAAGAGAAATTGCTCGATTATCATTGCATCGCTTAGTTACAGATGGACGAATTCATCCTGCACGTATTGAAGAAGTTGTTGCTAAAACAAAAAAACAACTCGAAGATGAGATTGTTGAAATTGGTGAACGTACCTGTGTTGAATTA
>CANKGI010000090.1 GCA_947481365.1 Bacteroidota bacterium
AAAAATAAAAAAATATTTTTCAGTGGAAATTATTCTGCAGTTGATTTAAAAACACTGGAAAAAGATTACAATGATTTTTTAAACGAATATGGCCGTAATTATTTTTCGGCACCGGCCGAGCGCGACTTAGCGAGGATTGAAGCATACTACAATAACAATATTCCGCTCAGCATCGATTTGTTTCATGAGCTCATTATTATGCCACGACTTGATAGCCGTTTTAAAGCGCAATGCAAACTCGAGCTTGGCGATATTTTTCTATTAAAAGGTGAAGAATGGGAGGCCATGCTTTTATACGGGCAAGTTGATAAAGATTTTTTAGAAGACCCAATGGGACAAGAAGCTAAATTACGCAATGCTCGTCTCTCTTATTTTATTGGCGAATTTGAGTGGGCTCGTGCTCAACTTGATGTACTGAAAACTGCAACTACACAACTTATTGCCAATGATGCTTTGGAACTTTCGTTGCTTATTCAGGAAAATACTGCCGACAGTAATGATGCGCCATTACTGATGTTTGCAAAAGCCGATCTTAATCTTTTTCAGAACCGAACAGAACGCTCGTTGGAAATTCTTGATAGCTTAAACCTGCTTTACCCTCGACACACTTTGGATGATGACATCCTTTATAAGCGTGCCGAAATATTTTTGAAAAAACACGATTACTCAAAGGCTTGTTCCTTTCTCGAACAATTATTGAAAGAACATGGTACAGATATTTTGGGTGATAATGCTTTGTTTTTATTGGCAACCGTAACCGAAAAAAATTTGAACGATAAAGCAAATGCAATGAAATTGTATGAGCAGTTTATTGAAAAATATCCGGGAAGTTTCTTTTTAACGGAAGTGCGAAAACGATATCGCTCGTTGCGTGGAGATCAGATAAATTGATTATTTTTTGATAAACGAAATGATTCTTTTCAGTTTATCTTTTAGCAAACGGTTTTTTACCTCACCTGCTACATCTGGGATTTGAGAGTAACCCGAAAATTTTTCTCCGAGCTTTAAATAATGCCTGAAAAAAGTTGAATTAGCCATTCCCCATTTTTGTAAAAACTGAGTGTAGCCATCATTTTTTTTCATGCGTGATACACTTTTAGAAATAAAGTGATACACGCGACTTGATGAAATTCCTTTATAATAGCGCACTCCAGCCTTCCACAATTTCATCATCATATCGGGGTCGGAACCCATGCCTGGAGAAAACTCAATGCTTAATCCGCCTATAATTGTCCAAACATTTTTGTGCAACAACATCGGATACCAATTTCCACCGGTCCAATCTTCGAAAGGAATTTTATCGTACTCGGCCAATAATTTTTGTTCGTTAAAAGTTTCTATACTATCACCAAAATGATGTGGTGCCATCACACATTTATTGGTTGTTGTTTTCCACTCAATACTTGTTGCGTTAATGGCAAAATAAATATGATCGAGTTTTTTATATTCGTCATACAAAGGTTTATCCCATCCCGGACAAAAATATTTATCATCATCCGTAAGCACTATCAAATCATTTGTTGCAAGAGCTGATGCTGCATTAAAAGCGAAACAAACGCCTGTGTTTTCTTTTGAATATGAATACGAAATATTTTGTTCTTTCAACCATTCAATGGTGCCATCACTTCCCTCGTTAACATGTACAACAATTTCGTGTTGTAGTAGCGAGTTTTTACGAATACTGTTGATACAACATTGTAAATAACGCACATTATTCCACGATGGAATTAAAACAGAAAACACTGTTTCGGTTTTCTGTGTAGTCGGATGAAATGAAATGATTCCCTGATTCACATGCGCAATTTAAGCACAAGCTTAAATATTGAGCGAATAAATTTTTAACTTGCCCGTAAATTTTTAAAGAAATGATAATTTATAACATCACCATAAATGTTGAAGATGATGCACATGATGCTTGGATTAAGTGGATGCAAGAAACACATATACCGGATGTAATGCGTACTGGAATGTTTTTAGACCATAGTTTTTCGAAGCTGCTTTCGCGGCAAGATGACGAAACCGGAGCAACCTACGTAATACAATATTTATGCGAAAGCATGGAAAAATATGAGCATTACCAAACTCATTTTGCACCTGCATTGCAAGCCGAAACCCAAAAAATGTTTGGAGGAAAATTTGTGGCATTTAGAACATTGATGGAGAAGGTGTAAGAAAACGAAGTGTTCTCTTTACTCTCTGATTTAACAAGTGATTTGGATAAAAACAAAAAACGGAAAGCTGGTTTTCTACCATACTTCCCGCGTCAGTAGTCTCGCCCAGAATCGAACTGGGATCAAATGTTTAGGAAACATCTATTCTATCCGTTGAACTACGAAACCAATTTAATAAAGAACTGCCATAGTTTTGGGAATACCTATTCTATCCCTGCCTACCGTCAGGCAGGCGTTGAACTAGGAAACCATTATCCTCAATTGCAATACTAATATCGACTATTGAAGGATTTTAATGCGGTCAAAAATACGCATATTGTGCATACCATACAATCTTGTTTTATTGAACCTGTAATATCTACCCGACCGCCTTTCAAGAAATCATCAACCTTGAAATCTCGAAAATATTAAGTATTTATGCATAGCAAAATGATGGAAATTTCTTTTGCATTTATTATCATTTCGAAATTTAATTATACTACAATGAAAAAAATTAACTCTATTCTTTTTTACCTTTTAATATCCGTATTTCTATTCGGTTGCTCGGGTAAAAATCTAAGTCAAGAAAGTGCTGAAAAAGCCATTAAAGAATTTGTTGCTTCACAGAAACCAATCGGCACCGAAGATGCTTACCCCTTTGAAGGTGTTAAACTAAATACCCGTGGATTTTACAACGTAAACACGATAACTGGCTTTGAAGAATTAAATCAATTTAACAAAACAACGGCTACTTTAGTTGCTAATTTTAAATTCAGAAGCGCAAATGTAGATATCGACTTGTCGTTGGAATATACTTTCACTCGCAATGAAAATAAAGAGTGGGTGTTAATCGCTCAAAAACCAATAAGAAACAGTGGTGATGATACTTTTGTGGTTGAAAAGATTAACAAAGTTGTTCAACAACAGTAATATTTAATCCTCTATTTGAGTATATAAAAAAGCCGGAACTAGTGTCCGGCTTTTTCGTTTTGTTATTATTTATTTCTTGAGTTTAAATTCATAAATGCAATCGCAATCTCCCTGCTGCGACCAACTTAATTTTTTGTCGGCACTCACACAATATACCTTTTCGTATTTTTCGTCATTATCAATCACACCTTGTCTGTTTGCTTGAAGAGAACCGATATAACGACCATCAACATACACATCTACATCTTGTGGAATTTCATTTATCAGATTAATAGTACATGCTGGCGCTTTGCCTCTTTTTTTAACTGTACCATCACTTAAAAAAACACGCTGTCCGTTTACCATTCCAACGCTGATGTTCTTGTCTTTTCCCCTTGTTGTTGTCATGGATGTTGATTTCGCATCAATTTGTTTTTTACATTTTTGTGCGAAAAGATTTTGACTTGACAACATTGCTGATGCAATTAGCACCAATACGATAAGTTTTTTCATGTTATTGATTTTTTAGGTTGTTTGATTTTTCAATATTCAAATGTATAAATGGCTGTGACTTTTTCAAATACCATGATTTGGGTATTTATTTTACCACACTTCCTGCTTCAATTTCATTTTCGGGCAACACGATAAATAGCTTTCCAAAATCATTACCTGCCATGAGTAACATTCCTTGAGATTCGATACCACGAATTTTGCGTGGAGCCAAATTGGCCACCACAGTAACATTTTTTCCAACCAACTCTTCTGGTTTATAATACTCCGCTATGCCCGATAATATGGTGCGTTTTTCAAATCCTAAATCAACAATGAGTTTTAATAATTTATCAGCTTTAGGAACTTTTTCGGCTTCTAAAATTTTACCTACACGCAAATCAAGTTTTTCAAAATCTTCGTAAGTAATATCTGGTTTAACTTCTTTAAGATTTAATGTTTGCGGTTTATTGCTTAACTCGTTTTCTGTTTTTATTTTTTGTAAACGATCCAATTGCTTTTGAATTTCTTCATCTTCAACTTGCTTGTATAATATTTCGGCTTTGTTCATTTGATGCCCTGATTGCAAAATGTTTTGTTGCAACAATTCGTTCCAATTCAAATCATTTTTATTCAACATTGCTTTTAGTTTTTTAGCTGTGTGAGGCAAAAACACATCAGCTGTAATGGCAAGTTTGGCGCAAATCTGCAAAGCATCAAACATGATTCTCTTAACTTGTTCGGCATCTGTTTTTACCAATTTCCATGGTTCACAGTCGGCTAAATATTTGTTTCCGGCACGAGCTACATTAATAAAATCGGCAAGTGCATCGCGCAATTTAATTGCTGATAAATTCTCATTCATCAACTCTAAACTTTTTGAGATCTCATCAAAAGCAATTTGCTGTGCGGCTAACAATTTTTCATCGTTAAGGTTCATGTTTCCTTCTGGAATAACTCCTGCATAAAACTTTTCACTCAACACCAACACACGGTTTACAAAATTGCCAAATATGCTTACCAACTCGCTGTTTACACGTGTTTGATAATCTTTCCATGTAAATTCACTGTCTTTTGTTTCGGGAGCAATAGATGTTAAAACGTAGCGCAATTCATCCTGACGATTAGGGAAATCAACCAAGTATTCGTGAAGCCAAACTGCCCAATTTCTTGATGTAGAAATTTTATCTCCTTCGAGGTTTAAAAATTCATTTGCAGGAACATTTGTCGGAAGAATATATTTTCCATGTGTCATCAACATCATCGGAAAAATAATGGCATGAAAAACAATATTGTCTTTACCGATAAAATGAATGAGCTCTGTTTCATTGTCCATCCACCAATCTTTCCATTCTTCACTGTGATCTGTAGACTGTGAACCAAAATACTCCTTTGTAGCCGAAACATATCCAATAGGCGCATCAAACCAAACATACAACACCTTTCCTTCTGCATCTTTCAATGGAACAGGAACACCCCAATCTAAATCGCGAGTCATTGCTCGTGACTGCAAACCTTCGGTTAACCAACTATTGCACTGTCCTTTTATATTCGATTTCCAAGTGTCAAAACGTTTGATATAATTTTTAAAATTATCCGAATTTTGAATTTCACCCATTGGCAAAAACCAGTTTTTAGTTTCCTTCAATACCGGTTTTTCTCCACTCAATGTTGATTTAGGATTAATTAAATCTGTAGGATTTAATGATGTTCCACACTTCTCACATTGATCACCATAAGCACTTGTGTTTCCACAACGTGGGCAAGTTCCTGTAATGTATCTATCTGCTAAAAATTGCTTTGCACTTTCGTCATAATACTGCTTTGTAATTTCTTCTTTAAAAACATTTTTATCGTACAATGTTTTAAAAAATTCTTGTGCGGTTTCATGATGTGTTTTTGATGATGTTCTTCCGTAATAGGTAAAATCAATTCCAAATTCGGCAAACGAACTTTTCATGAGCTCGTGGTATTTGTCAACCACTTGCTGAGGTGTAACACCTTCTTTTTTTGCTTTTATAGTTATGGGCACACCGTGTTCATCGCTGCCACAAATAAATAGCACATTTTTGCCGGTTAATTTTAAATATCTTGTATAGATGTCGGCAGGCAAGTAACATCCTGCCAAATGCCCAATATGAACAGGACCGTTGGCGTATGGAAGCGCTGCGGTTATTAAATATCTTTTTGGATTTGTCATGTTATTCGGAAAAAACAATACGAATTATAGGAAATATTAAATGGTTCCTGCGGCTGTTCCGGCAATGTATCCTGTAGTCCATGCTGCCTGAAAATTAAACCCTCCGGTTAACCCGTCAATATCTAAAACTTCTCCTGCAAAATGTAATCCTTTTACCTTTTTGCTTTGCATCGATTTGAAATCAATTTCATTCAACGAAACTCCGCCACAGGTTACAAATTCTTCTTTAAAAGTTGTTTTCCCTTTTACCAAATATGGGTCGGAAAGTACATTTTTAGCAAGCAGGTTTATTTCTTCTTTAGAAACGTCTGCCCAACGTTTGTTTTCTGCCAAATTCGATTTATCGAGAATGTGTTTTACCAGGCGTGCTGGTAATTTAAATGGCAACAGGTTGCCAACTTGCTTGTTTGGGTTTGCCGCTTTGATATTAAAAAGTTCTTGGCGTAATGCCTCTTCTTTTTTGTCGTTTAACCAATTTATAAATATTTCAAAATCGTATTCGCGTTCGGCAAATTTACGTGCACCTAATGATGATAGTTTAAGAACAAGCGGTCCACTAAATCCCCAATGTGTAATTAATATCGGACCCGAGCATTCCATTTTAAGATCTGGAATTTTAATTTTTGCTGGACTAACAGAAAGACCCATTAATTCAACAACCGGATCGTTTGGAACATTGAAGGTAAACAGAGAAGGAACAGGTTCAATAATTTCGTGACCTAGCGCTTTTATCCATGCAAAACTTTCGTCTTTAGAACTGCCGCCTGTAGCCACAATTATTTTATCACATTCAATTTTATTGTTGCTTTTTAAAAATATTTCAAAGCCTCCATGAAAAGAGGGAATAATATCTCTTACTTCTTTTTCTGTTTCAATTAATATTTTAAGTTTATTCGCTTCTTTCATCAAACAATCAATAATTGTTTGCGAATCATCCGACACAGGAAACATTCTGCCATCAGTTTCGGTTTTCAGTTTCACTTTTCTGTCTTCAAACCATTTTATGGTATCGGTTGTCATAAACCTGCTGAAAGCGCTTCGCATTTGCTTGTCGCCTCGTGGATAGTTTTGACAAAGTTGTTTAATATCAAAACATGCGTGTGTAACATTGCACCTGCCTCCTCCCGAAACTTTTACTTTTTGTAAAAGTTTTGGTGTTTTTTCCAAAATGATAACTTCATTGTTACCGCCTGCGGCTGCATGAATTGCGGCAAAAAAACCCGCTGCTCCTCCGCCTATTACAACAATTTTCATTCTTCGATATTATTCAACTGTACCGCGAATGTAATTATTTTCGGTGTATAGAGTGCAATTCATTGCTTGTATTTTGATTCATCTTTAGTATGTTTACCACTTAAGCAAAAAACAGAATTGGATAGTTTTTGGGATTTTTTTAAGCCGGAAGAGCTTGTTAGATATGGCGGAATGGCACTTGTGCTTGCTATTATTTTTCTCGAAAATGGTGTTTTTTTTGGCTTTTTCTTGCCTGGAGATTCGCTATTATTTACTGCTGGACTATTATGCTTTTTAAAAATCCCTGGTATTGATGTTGACCTCTTAACACTTGTTCTGTCAATTTCGTTTGCTGCTTTTTGCGGATATTATGCCGGTTACTATTTCGGTCATAAAACCGGACAGGCGCTATATAAGCGAGAGGATACGCTTTTTTTTAAGAAAAAATATATTTATACGGCCGAAACTTTTTATAAAAAATATGGTGGCATGGCTTTGATATTGGGAAGGTTTTTGCCAATTGTAAGAACTTTTGCTCCAATACTTGCGGGAATCGTTAGGGTTGACCACAAAATCTTTTTTATGTTTAATATCATTGGTGCTATTCTCTGGCCATCGGTTGTTGTAACGGCTGGTTATTATGTTGGAAGTGTTTTTCCGAATGCGCTTAATTATTTAAATTTTATCGTAATCGGGTTTATTATTATCACAGCAGTTCCTGTTGTCAATAATTTTAGGGCACAAGCAAAAATTAAAAAAGAGAATTTATCCAAGAAATAATTGTTTGGCTTTGCGTGCCGGATAAATCGAAGTAATCCACCCTAGTATAAACACAGTAATAAAAACGAGAAACATATCGCTAATTTTTAGTTTTACCGGATAATGATCAATAGCAAAACTTTCTGTTCCTGCAATTTTTATAATACCGTATTTTTCTTGTAAAATACAAAGTGTTGCCGCAAGAATTAATCCTACTAAACCACCAATAACGGCTAAAAAAATTCCTTCATATTTAAATATAGATGCAGCTTGTTCTTTGGTTAAACCCATACTCGACAGTATTTGTAAGTCACGCTTTTTCTCAATTACTAAAATGTATAATGAACCAATGGTGTTGCTAGCCGACACAAATAGAATAAATAGTAATATGAGATAACTAACTTGTTTTTCGGTTCGTTCTATTTTAAAAAATGCTTCGCGCTGTTCAAATCTGTTTTGAACAATAAATTGCTCCCCAAGAATTTTTTCAATTTCTGTTTTCACTTCATCCATGCTTTTATCCTTACTAATTTTGATATCGATAGATGAAATTTTGTTGTCGAGATTTAACAATTTTTGCATGAAACGGAGTGGCACAATCACGTATTTATTATCTACTTCTTCTTGCACTCCAAATATTCCCACAGGGGAAATTATTGCATGTGAAAAAGCCTCTTCGGGATTCAGAGCGTCAACAACACCGGGTTTTGGAACATATATTCCGAGTCGATTAAACACATCTTCTGGGTCAACTGAAAGTTGATATGCTATGCCTTGTCCAACAATTGCAAAATTAGTGTCGCCACTTTGCAACATCGAAACTCCTGCAACTATCGAACTGTCGACCTCTGCAACACTTTTATAGTTTTCGTCAACACCTTTTATGGTAGCAATATTTTGGCGTTCGCCATATTTTAGCAATGCGTTTTCTTCGAGTGTTTTCGAAACAATTATTACGCCTTCAATATTTTTTATTCTCCCATAAACTGCTTGGTTAATTTCAAAAGATTTTCCTTTTGCGGCTACAATTTTTATATCCGAATCAAATTTGTTGTACATATTAATAAACAAAGATTCGAAACCGTTAAAAACCGACAATACTAACAAAAGCGATCCTGCGCCTACGATATAGCCAAGTAAAGAAATTCCCGAAATTATAGAGATGAGATTGAAAGAGCCTCCGCTTTTGCGTGAAAAAAAATATCGTCTTGCTATGTTAAAAGGAAGATTCATTTTACTTCCATGCTTTCACAATTAAACCAGTGCCGGTTTTATGCGTTGTACAAGTATCAATCCAGTTTAAAATGTAACTAAATGGATAAGTGATGACATAATAAAAGGGAAGGATTACAAAAAATATTTTACTTGAATTAAGCATTTGCATCGGATATTTCATTGAAAGTTTCCAGGCAATTTTTCCAGGTGTTCCGTACGAATATAAAATTTCTGTTTTCTCGAAACCTGCAGTGTTAAGCTTCTGACGCATTTCTTCAACAGGATATCCATCACGCACATGTTCTCCAATAAATGATTCACCATGGTGGTCGGCATCGCTTCCACCTTGGTCGCTTGGTGTTGATATAAGCAACATTCCTTCATTTTTTAATGCCCGATGAAAATTTTTGAATACATCTACATCTTCCAAAATATGTTCCATCACATCCACACACAAAATCAAATCGTATTTACTTTCGGCATGTGGCTTTGTTAAATCACCGAACTGAAATTTCACATTTTTCAAGCCGCATTTTGCAAAAAATTTATTGCAATCTGCAATCTGTTCTTCTTTTACATCAACTGCCGAAATATTGCATTTGCTGTTTCGGTTAGCAATGTAAAATGAGTATTGCCCAAACCCTGAACCAGCATCCATCATCTCAAAATTTTTATCCGCAAATTTCCAATTGCGTAATTCGCGATGAATATGCCACGAACGCAAAAGCAGCAAATCTAATAAACGGTAAAATAATTTTCTCAAAACTGATGAGCTGTTAAAAACAACTCCTAGGTCTTTTTTTATCGGATCGTATTCCATCTTTTTTTATTGAACAGGCGCAAGATAATCATTTTGAATAATCTGAAAAAAGTAGAAGAATGGATAGTTGACTTATTACATTGTGCTTTATGTGATGTTTGTCATTTTATTGGGGTTCAGCAAAAATTATTTTGCCAACTTAATTTTAACAGAATGAGTTCTCAAATAGAAAAAAAGCAAAGAACATTAACCGAACCTTTTCGTATTAAAATGGTGGAACCTATGCGTGTTTCAACTGACGAAGAACGCGTTGCGGCTTTAACAAAAGCTGGATATAATCCTTTCTTATTGCACAGTGATGATGTGTTCATTGATTTATTAACCGACAGTGGAACTGGTGCAATGAGCCAAAACCAATGGGCTGGTATGATGCAAGGTGACGAAAGTTATGCAGGAGCAAAAAGCTGGTTGCACCTTGAAAGTGTTGTGAAAGATTTAACGGGAATGCCGTATATACTTCCAACCCACCAAGGTCGTGCTGCCGAAAGAATCTTATATGGTATCCTCGGAGGTAAAGGAAAAGTGTTTATCAGCAATACACACTTTGACACGACTCGAGCAAACATTGAATTTAGCGGAGCTGTTGCATTCGATTGTTTACCAAAAGAAGCTAACGACCCTTCACTCGAGCTTCCTTTCAAAGGGAACATGGACGTTGAACAAATGCGCTCATTAATAATTGAACACGGAAGAGAAAATATTGGTGCTATTATTTTAACCGTTACCAACAACTCTGCCGGAGGCCAACCTGTGAGCATGGAAAACGCTATTGCTGTTCGTAAAGTTTGTGATGAATTTGGCGTTTTAATGGTTATAGATGGCTGCCGCATTGCCGAAAACGCTTATTTTGTTTGTCATCGTGAAAAAGGATTCGAAACAAAAACATATAAAGAGATTGCCCAACAGATGTTGAATCTGGGTGACGCGTTTGTTATGAGCGCTAAGAAAGACGCACTTGTTAATATGGGTGGATTGTTGACTGTAAAAGATGAAAAACTTGCACAAAAATGCACCAATCTTCTTATTATTTCTGAAGGTTTTGCAACATATGGTGGGCTAAGTGGAAGGGATATGGAAGCAATTGCTATCGGACTGAAAGAGGTTTTTGATAAAGATTATTTGCACTATCGTATAAAAAGTACGCAATATTTGGGTGACCATCTTTCTAAAAAGGGCATTCAAGTTGTTAGACCAATTGGCGGACACGCGGTTTATATTGATGCAAAAAGTTTATATAGCCATATTCCTGTTGAACATTACCCAGGCCAAGCCTTGGTTTGTGACCTATACTTAAAAGGCGGAATTCGATGTGTAGAAGTAGGTAGTGTGATGTTTGGTAAATATGACGAATCTGGAAAATTAATTCCTGCAAATATGGAACTTGTTAGATTGGCTATCCCTCGTAGAGTTTATACTCAAAGCCATATTGATTTTGTGGTGGATGTTTTTGATGATATTCTCGAAACAAAACACGAAAACAAAGGCTATAAAATTACATATGAGCCGGAGTTTCTGAGACATTTTACCTCAAAGTT
>CANKGI010000091.1 GCA_947481365.1 Bacteroidota bacterium
CTGTTTTTCATTTATTTTCTTCGTTTTCTTGTTCTTGGATTTTAAGTTTTTTAGGATCGCGAGTTCCATCATAAATAGAATAGCAATGGTATTTACATTCGAGAGCACCGTTCATCAACTGCAATTTTTTTGAAGCTTGTAAGCCAATTTTTTTCAATGCAGGAATGTTTGATGATATGATCCACACATTGTAACCTTTAAAATCTTTTTTAAGTTTATCGCCAATGGTTTTATAAAATGCGCCAATCTCTTCAATGGGTAAACGCTCGCCATACGGTGGATTAAGAATACTTATTCCTCCTTCTGCCGGTGGTTTTTGTTCTTCAAATCGAATGTTGTTGAGTTTAATTTCATCCTGAAGATTTGCACGTTTGATATTTTCGCGGGCAATATCAATTACTTTAAAAACTGAATCACCTCCAATAATTGTGGCTTCACTTTTTTTAATTTTTGCAATGGCTTCATCTTTCACTTTTTTCCATAAAGCAGCATCAAAGTTTTTCCACGATTCGAAACCAAATTTCTTGCGATGCATGTTTGGCGGAATATTTTTTGCAATCATTGCTGCTTCAATCACCAATGTTCCGCTTCCGCACATTGGGTCGAAATAAACGCCTTTGCCATCCCATCCGGTAAGTAAAATCATACCTGCAGCAGTTACTTCATTTATCGGAGCAAGTGTCATCTCGCCTCTAAATCCTCGTCTGTGAAGTGATTCACCCGAACTGTCAATTGATAATGTACAATCATCTTTATTGATGTGAATGTTAATGCGCAAATCAGGATTGTCGACATCAACATTTGGGCGCCTACCGTATTTATCTCTAAACTGATCAACAATAGCATCTTTGGTTTTGAGTCCGATGTATTGCGAGTGATTAAAGTATTCGGATTTTAAAATTCCGTCAACAGCAAGCGTACCATCCACATCCATGTATTCGTTCCAGTCAATTCTCCTCACTTCTTCGTACAAATCAATGTCGTTTTTAGCCTTAAATTTTGCAATGGGTATCAAAACTTTTAAACCTGTTCGCAAACAATAATTTGCTTTATACATGATTTCTTTGTTTCCCTCAAAACTCACAGCACGATTATGTGTTTCTACGTTTGTTGCACCTAAATCGGTAAGTTCTTTTGCAAGTATTTCTTCGAGACCAAACTGAGTTTTGGTCACCATGTTATATATTTCAGATGTATAGATTGTCAAAATATTTTTTCTTCAAAAGTATGCTGTAAATTGGTATTTTTGAGAACCTAATCAAAATACGATGAAGAATTTATCTTTATTACTCATTGCAATTGCTTTTCTATTTTTGCAATGCTCAAAATCAGCAACCGATCAGCCAACTCCAACACCTGTAGTTCCGGTAGCAACCGAAAAAATTATTGAAATAAAAACCAGTTTTGGAAATATGTACATGTGGCTGTATAAAGAGACACCAAAACACAGGGCAAATTTTCTTGCATTGGCCGATACCAATTATTTCGACAATACTACATTCCATCGAATTGTTACCAATTTTGTTATTCAGGGTGGAGATCTAAATTCAAAAGATGCTAATACAGCTAATGACGGGCAGGGCGGACCGCCATGGACAGTTACCGCAGAGATCGATTCGAGCAAATTTAAACATGTTTATGGAGCAGTTGGTGCAGCCCGATTGCCAAATTCTGTGAATCCATTGAGAGCTTCAAACGGTTCACAATTTTATATTGTACTTCCTACAGCAGGAACACCAAATCTTGATGGAGAATATACCGTTTTTGGGCAAATAATTAAAGGAATGGATGTTGCAGCAACTATCGTGAAACAACCAAATAATCCTTCTAATAACAGGCCATATACAGATATTAAGATGGATGTGAATGTGTTAAATAAAACTTTACAGCAAATAAAAGACGAGTATAATTTTGTGCCATAAATTATATTCGCGCCATGAATATAATATTAATCGGATCGGGAGGCAGAGAACATGCATTTGCATATAAATTATCGCAAAGTAAATTATGCGATAAACTTTTTATTATAGGTGGAAATCCAGGCACAGCTCAATATGGCACCAATGTTCCGATTAACATAAATGATTTTTCGATTGCAGGTAAATTTTGTTTGGATAATGAAATTGATTTGGTCATTGTTGGACCGGAAGAACCTTTGGTTAAAGGCATTCGTGATTTTTTTAATGCCGATTCAAAACTCAAATCAATTGGTTTTATTGGTCCCGATAAAATAGGAGCACAACTAGAAGGAAGTAAAGATTTTAGCAAAGCCTTCATGCAAAAGTTTAATATTCCTACAGCAAAATACCGCACATTTACTTTCGACAATATTCATGAGGGTGTTGACTATGTTCAATCACATTCGTTGCCGGTTGTTTTAAAAGCAGATGGTTTGGCTGCAGGCAAAGGTGTTTTGATTTGCGAATCGAATGAAGAAGCTGTGAATGAATTGGAGCAAATGATACGTGAAAAGAAATTTGGTGATGCGAGCGCTAAAGTTGTTGTCGAAGAATTTCTGAATGGTATTGAACTTTCTGTTTTTGTATTGAGTGATGGAAATAATTACAAAATTCTTCCATCAGCAAAAGATTACAAGCGAATAGGAGAGGCTGACACAGGCTTGAATACAGGAGGCATGGGTGCTGTTTCTCCGGTTCCGTTTGCCGATGATGCATTCTTAAAAAAAGTGGAAGAGCGAATCATTATTCCAACAATAAACGGATTGAAAAGTGAAGACATCAATTATGTAGGTTTTATTTTTATTGGTTTGATGAAAGTTGGTGATGATCCGTTTGTGATTGAATACAATTGTCGTATGGGAGATCCTGAAACGGAAGTTGTTTTGCCTCTCATCAAATCAGATTTTGCCGAAATGATGAAAGCATGTGCTGAAGGAAAACTGAATGAATACAAATTAGAAATTGAAGAAAGAACAGCAGCAACAGTGATGCTCGTTTCGGCAGGATATCCGGGCGATTACGAGAAAGGTAAAAAAATGACAGGGTTAAATTTGTGCGAAAATTCATTACTTTTTCATGCAGGAACAAAACTGAATGAAGATGAAATTTTAATTACCAATGGCGGACGTGTGATGGCCATTACGTCTTTCGGAAATAATATCGGTGAAGCCGTTTCTCAATCGCTAAAAAATGCCGATAAAATTCAGTTTGAAGGAAAATATTTCAGACGTGATATTGGGTATGAATTTGTAAACTAATACAGCAAATTATTCAAACACTTTTTCAATCAAGGCTTTTTGTTCACGTTCGTGTGCATGGTGCGAACCCGTTGCCGGACTAGCACTTTCAGGTCGTGCAATTATTTTTAAGGAAACGTTTTTTACTTTGCGAAGCAAATAACTCCAAGCTCCCATGTTTTCAGGTTCCTCTTGAACCCAAATCCATTCAGTTGCTGATTTGTATTTTGAAATAAGTTGCTCAAATTGTTTTTCAGGAAAAGGATAAAGTTGTTCGATCCGGATAATTGCAACATCTTTTCTTTTGATCAATTCTTTTTGTTCAATCAATTCATAAAATATTTTACCAGAACAAAGTACTGCACGTTTTACCTCTTTTGCATTTGCTGTTCCATCGTCAATAATTTCTTTAAATTTTCCTGTAGCCAATTCATCCAAATTAGAAATACATTTTGGATGACGCAACAAACTTTTTGGTGTAAATACAACCAATGGTTTACGGAAATCTCTTTTCAATTGTCGTCTTAATACATGAAAGAAATTAGCTGGTGATGTGCAATTTACTATCTGCATATTATTACCTGCACAAAGTTGTAAAAACCTTTCAATCCTGGCGCTCGAGTGTTCTGCTCCTTGTCCTTCATAACCATGTGGAAGCAATAAAACAATGCCATTCATTTGTTTCCATTTGTCTTCGGCACTACTCAAATATTGATCAATAATAACTTGTGCTCCGTTTGTAAAATCGCCAAACTGAGCTTCCCAAATTACAAGCGTATCTGGAGATGATAATGCATAACCGTATTCAAATCCTAGAACAGCATATTCGCTTAACAAACTATTTACAATGTAAAATGGTGCTTGCGATTTACTGATACTATTCAGTGGAATAAAATGCTCTTCACTGTCTTCAACAGGTATTACAGCATGGCGGTGAGAAAATGTTCCTCGTTCTACATCTTGTCCCGAAAACCAAGTCGGAAAGCCTTCATCAACCAAGGTGCCATAAGCCAGTAATTCGGCCATTGCCCAGTTTATTTTTTCTCCGTTTTCAATCATCGCTTTGCGATCTGAAAACAATTTTATCGTTTTGTCAAAAAACTTTTTATCCTTTGGTAAAGATGAAATAGTTAATCCAATTTCAGTTAAACGTTTTCTTTCAACTCCCGTTTCAGAAGAATAATCGAAATCAGAATTTTCTGCACTGCGAAGTTGATTCCAGTCACTTAAATTATCGGTAATTGTTGTGGGTGAAAGTTTTGTTACCTGTTTTGATGTTTCCAAATCTTTTTGCAACAGCAACTTAAATTCACTTTCCATTTCTTTCACAAGATTTGCTTCTATCTCGCCTTGTGACAGTAATTTGTTGCTGTATATTTCTCTGAGGTTAGGATGAGATGATATGGCTTTATAAAGTAATGGCTGTGTAAATCGTGGTTCATCGCCTTCGTTATGTCCGAACTTTCTATAACCAAGCATATCGATAAATACATCGCGATGAAATTTTTGACGAAATTCTAATGCCAGTTCAATGGTGTAAACCAATGCTTCTACATCATCGGCATTCACGTGAAACACTGGTGAGAGCGTAACTTTTGCCACATCAGTACAATATGTTGATGAGCGTGCATCGAGGTAATTGGTAGTGAAACCAATTTGGTTATTGATGATAAAATGAATTGTGCCTCCGGTTTTAAAACCGCGTAATTGTGACATTTGTGTTACTTCATAAACAATACCCTGACCGGCAATTGCAGCATCACCATGAATAAGAACAGGAACAATTTTATTTTCATCTCCGCCATGAATATTATCAATTTTTGAACGCACCATTCCTTGTACTATCGGATCAACAGTTTCGAGATGAGATGGATTTGGTGCAACACTTAATTGAACGTGTTTTCCTTTTGTGGTTATATGCTCCCCTGAAAAGCCTAAATGGTATTTTACATCTCCTGCAAAAGTTTGGTCTTCATATTCCAGTCCTTCAAATTCTGTAAATATTTCTTCGTATGATTTCCCAATAATATTTGCCAATACATTTAATCTACCTCGATGCGACATCCCGATTACGATCTCATCAATGCCTGTTTCGGAACCCGATTCAATAAGCGCATCCAATGCCGGAATAAGCCCTTCGCATCCTTCAACAGAAAATCTTTTTTGTCCGAAAAATTTGGTATGAATAAAATTTTCGAAGGCTACTGCTTCATTTATTTTTTTTAGAATGCGTTTCTTTTCAGCTATTAAAAAAGTTTTGCCATTGCGAGTGCTTTCCATTTTCTGCTCCAGCCACTCAACAACTTCGGGTGTTCGTATGTATTTATATTCGGCACCAACACTTGAACAATATGTTGCTTCAAGATGCTCAATAATATCTGTGAGTTTTGCATTTCCAATTCCTATCAATGAACCTGAATGAAATACAGTTTCGAGATCGCTATCACTTAAGCCAAAATTTTCAATAGCAAGAGTTGGTGAATATTTTCTGCGTTCGCGAACAGGATTTGTTTTTGTAAATAGATGTCCGCGGTTGCGATAACCATTGATGAGATTGATAACTTTAAACTCATTATCAATTGTGTTGTTAGGTGAAATTCCCTGTTCATTTATATTTTGTAAATGCCCAAATTCAACCCCTTCAAAAAATATTCTCCAGTTGTCATCAACCGAGTCGGGGTCTTTAGTGTATTGAAGGTAAAGAGAATTAATTCTATTGTTTTCCTCCTCATCGAGGATATTCCTATTTTTCATTTCTTGTAATAATCAACACCAACAAAGGTAGAATTGTTTGTGATGCTGTTATTATTTATTTATGATGAAACATTCATCCTGTTTTTCATATAAAATGAGATAAAATAAAAAATCCCCGATGTGATTTACATCAGGGATTTTCGATAACTATTTCTTTAAAAATTACTTTGCTAATTTCACTTTAAGATTTGCATCCAATGCATCTAAAAAGTCTTGTGTGTTTAAATAATGTTCGCCAAGCTTAACTTTATTTCCATGTACACAAATTGCTAAGTCTTTAGTCATTTTGCCGCTTTCAACGGTTTCAACACAAACTTGCTCAAGTGCATGACAGAAATTAATCAACTCTTGGTTGCCATCTAATTTCCCACGGAATTCCAATCCACGAGTCCATGCAAAAATACTTGCAATTGGATTTGTTGATGTTGGTTTTCCTGCTTGATGATCGCGGTAGTGACGAGTAACTGTTCCGTGAGCTGCTTCTGCTTCCATGGTTTTTCCATCAGGAGTAACCAAAACAGAGGTCATCAAACCTAACGAACCAAATCCTTGTGCAACGGTATCACTTTGAACATCTCCGTCATAATTTTTACAAGCCCAAACAAAATTTCCATTCCATTTCAATGCACTTGCAACCATGTCGTCAATCAAACGATGTTCGTAAGTAATTCCTGCTGCTTCGTATTTTGCTTTAAAATCTGATTGGTAAATTTCTTCAAAAATATCTTTAAAACGTCCATCATATTTTTTCAGGATGGTATTTTTTGTTGAAAGATACAAAGGCCATTTTTTCTGTAATGCTGTATTGAAACAGGAGTGTGCAAATCCGCGAATCGACTCGTCAGTATTGTACATCGTGAGCGCAACGCCATCACCTTTAAAATTAAAAACTTCAAAAGTTTGTGCTGCACTTCCATCTTCGGGAGTAAACGAAACAGTTAATTTTCCTTTTCCTTTTGTAACAAAATCGGTTGCGCGATATTGATCTCCGAATGCGTGACGACCGATGCAAATAGGAGCTGTCCAGTTTGGCACCAAGCGAGGAACATTTTTACAAACAATTGGCTCACGAAAAACAGTTCCATCCAAAATATTACGGATTGTACCATTTGGCGATTTCCACATTTGTTTCAGGTTAAACTCTGTTACACGTGCTTCATCTGGTGTGATGGTGGCACATTTAATACCTACGTTATATTTTTTTATTGCTTCGGCAGCATCAATCGTTACCTGATCGTTTGTTTGATCACGGTATTCCATTCCAAGGTCATAATATTTAATATCTACTTCGAGGTAAGGAAGAATCAATTTATCTTTAATGAATTTCCAGATTATTCTGGTCATTTCGTCTCCGTCAAGTTCTACAACCGGATTTGCTACTTTTATTTTATTCATTTTGCTTTCTATTTAATGGGCGCAATAATACTCATAAAAAACAAAAAAAGCCGATGACAAAAATCATCGGCTTTTTAAAATTATTTTAATATTAGAGCTTGATAAATCGAGTTGGTTTTTCATCGGCAGCTTTTAAGAAATAAATACCTCTTTCCAAGCCTGAAATATCGATGTTTTTATTAGATGCATCAAGTGTTCCGTTCCATACCATTTCACCTTTTGTGTTGTAAATTTCGCAAGGTAAAATCTCATTGGAATTACCATGATTTGATAAGGTAATTTCGGTAGCAACAGGATTTGGGCTAATGGTAATTCGTTGCAGGGTAGGTTTGAAATCAACAAAAGTTAAATCCGAGTAATCTGTTTTTCCATCAATATCTGTTTGTTTAATGCGATAATAAAATTTGTTTGACGATGTGGTTTTTATCCCATCATTCACAAAATCATTAAATGAGTAATTTGAAATGGATGACGTGTTACCAACTGCTTTTACAGTTCCCAATGAACTAAAGTTTTTGCCATCGTTGCTGCGTTCTACGTCAAAATGATCATTGTTAGATTCACTGGCAGTCGACCAATTTATCGAAACCAAATTGTCTTTTTGTGTAGACTTTACACTAAGCCATTTTACTGGCAATGCATTAAAAGTAAATGTTTTTGCAAATACTTCATCTCCCGAACTTGAATTATCGTTATCTACAGCATTTATTACAACATAAAACTTAATCGAACCTTGATTGGTTGAAGGCGAATGCCAGTTGAAACTCCATGATGCTGCACCAGCAGTAGTTACATAACCAGATGAAGTGTGGTTAATGTATTGTCGTCCGCCAGATGTTTGCGTTTGTGAATTGATGGCATCGGTTACGATAATCGAACCAACAGATACTGAACTAGATGTAGCTGATGCAGGTAATACACAAACCTGAAATCCAAATCGTGGAATGCCAGTATAACTTGCACTGATGGTTATTGTATACGTTGTGTTTAGTGCATACGAACCAGCTGGCATATTGCTGCTAAGTGTAATCGCATTCCATACACTTCCTGATGTAACAAGACTGTAACTTCCATGGCAATCGGTACAATTCGACTCGCCTGGAGCGTTGGTTTTTCCGGCTGGAGGGCCTGAAGAATTAGTAAATACGTTTGAGGTAATTAATAGAAATGACAGAACGAGGATCAGTGATCCTGCTTTTTTTGATTTTTTCATGGTATTAGGGTTTTGGCTAAATCAAATATATAAAAAACTAAACAATAATTGTAAAGGTTTGTTTTTTATATAATTCTTGAATAGCCACTGAAGCTACTACACAACCAAATACAGCAGGCATATAACTGATAGTTCCTACAGCAGATTTTTTATTTCGTGCATCCATTAATCGGATTTGAAATTCTTTGCTGGGTTGCTCAGGTGAGAAAACCACCTTCAACCCATTTTCGATGCCAAGCTTGTGTAAATATTTGCGAACATAACGTGCCAAATGACAATTGTAACTTTCAGAAATATCGGCTACTTGAACTTGTGTTGGGTCTACCTTTGAGCCGGCTCCCATCGAACTCACAATCGGAATTTTTCGGTCGATGCAAGCTTTAATAAAAAAAACTTTAGGAGAAAGCGTATCAATGCAATCAATTGTATAATCAAAATTTCCGTTGTCGAGTACCTCATGTGTTAAATCGTCTCTGAAATATTTTGAAATAATAGTGAGGTCTAAATCCGGATTTATATCTAATAATCGCTCAGCAAGAATGCCTGTTTTAAGTTTACCATCACTGCTAATTAATGCAGGAAGCTGTCGGTTGCGATTGGTTTCTTCAACTGTATCGGCATCAACAATGGTCATTTTTCCTACTCCACTTCTTGCAATCATTTCGGCAGCAATGGCTCCAACACCGCCTAATCCAACAACAAGCACATTTGCGTTGATGAGTTTATGCAATTGCTCATCGCCCAAAAGCAATTGTGTTCGGCTCATCCACGATTTTATTTCTTTTTTCATGATAAAAATGAGGCGGCAAAATAATCGCTTCATTCAAAATTTTACTAAATTTTTATTTCTTCCAATCTATTTCACAACGAAAATATTTTTGAAAGTGCAGAATATTTCAGTCTGTAATTCTTCAATAGTTACTTTTCTTATTTCGGCAGCTTTGTTGTACACATCATAAATATGAATGTGGCTGGCATCATCCGTTTCGAGAAAAAATGAATTGGATGGAATTAAGCGAAGAATATTATCTGATTTGGTATTAAACAAGTTTTTGCCGAATGAAAGTTTGCAATTGTAGTTTAATAATTGATTTGCTATTTGTTGGTTCCCGTTGAATTGATGAAAGATAAAAGTTGTTGTCGTTTTTTTAAGATATGGAATGAAATCATAATAACTTTTTACTGCATGAACGATGATTGGTTTATTAAATTTTTCTGCAACATGCAATTGTGCTTCAAAAAATTCAATTTGTTTATTTAAAGAAATATTCGATGCTTTGTCGATTCCAATTTCTCCAACAGCAAAAGCATTTTTAGATGCGAGCATTTCTTCAAGTGCATTCATGCAATCATTTATATTCATTGTGTCGATAAACCAAGGGTGCAACCCAACAGACACTGGATATTTAAGACATTCAATTTTTCTATTATTAAGTTTCATAAAAGCATTTCGTATCACAAATTCGTTTGTTAATTTGGGTTTGTGATGTGAATGAATGTTTATTAAGAAATTACTTGTGGGAAACATTTTTGCCAATTTAATAATTACTGTTTAAACTGATATAAATTGCGTTGTCAAATATAAAATATGAGGTCAAAAATACTATTCGTAGCGCTATTATTAATCTTAATTTCTTCGTGTCAGTTAGGGCGATTTATCTTTTATAATTTTGCTGATATAAAAGATTATAAAATTTTCCCTAAACGTGATTTATTGGCCAATAATAATCCGTTTGTTTTTCCAAAAGGGAAGTCGGATGCAGCGCGTGTACCTAAGGGGTTAACCATAAAAGGGAAAGAAGTTGGGTTTGATAAATTTCTTAGTGAGAATAAAACGGTAGCATTTCTCATCATTCATAATGATACGCTTGTTTACGAAAAATATTTTGGTGGTTATGATTCGGCATCAATCGTTCCTTCGTTTTCGATGGCAAAATCGTATGTGTCGGCATTAATTGGTTGTGCTATTGATGATGGATTGATACTTTCGGTTGAACAACCCGTTACCGATTTTATTCCCGAATTAAAGAAAAATGGTTTTGAGAAAGTTAAAATTCGTCATTTACTACAAATGACTTCAGGCCTTGATTTTAAAGAATCGTATTACGATCCATTTGGAGAAGCTGCAACTTTTTATTACGGAACCGATTTAACCGAAAGCACCATTCACCTTACGCTTAAAAGAGAACCGGGTAAAGCTTTTGATTACACAAGTGGAACTTCGCAAATACTTGGTTTGATTTTAACACGTGCATTAAAAGGCGAAGATCTTACACATTACTTTAATAGAAAATTATGGTTTCCACTCGAAATGGAATTTGACGGAAGCTGGAGCATTGATAAAAATAATGGCATCGAAAAAACATTTTGTTGCCTGAATGCACGCGCACGAGATTTTGCAAAATTCGGAAGACTATACATGCACAAAGGCGATTGGCATGGTAAACAATTGATCTCATCAAAATGGATAGAACAATCAACCACACCTGATGAGTTTGAAGCCGGAACAAAGTTTTATAAATACCAGTGGTGGCTTATGGATGGCGACCCCGACAAAGCATTTTATGCGCAAGGACATTTAGGACAATACATTTACGTAAATCCGAAACGTAATTTAATTATTGTGCGTTTAGGTAAAGATTATGGCAACGTAAATTGGCAATCAATTTTTGCTAGTTATGCTATGACTGTGGATTGAGAATTTGAAATAATTAATTGAAAAATTTAATACTATAATTATGAAAACTA
>CANKGI010000092.1 GCA_947481365.1 Bacteroidota bacterium
TTGGAAGTTGCTTTGAAGGCAGCAAAAATTACCGATTACCGCATTGTAAATTATCCTGAGCAAAAAAGTCCGTTCGAAAATATTTTGAAAAACATGGGCGATAAAGCCAGTTTATATTTTACCCAAAAACAACTGGGCGAAAATTATAAGTACTACGAAATGGCTCGCAAAGTTCAGCGTTACCAAGGCACACAACTTCGACTGCTTGATGCGGAGATTAACTAGTGTTGGTTGTTAGCCGTTAGCTTTGTCAGTTCAAGCGATGTCGAGAACCTGTTATTCAATTCCTGTCAGTTCGAGTTTATCGAGAACCTGTTTATTTACATCCCAACCTTGTCACGTAGGGACAAAATCTTGGTAGAAAAAAAACAAATAACGCCAACAATTGGAACCTTAGGGGTTGAACAAAACGATGATGAAATATTGCAAAATGCAAAAAAAATTATCATAAAAAATAGCGGCACGCTTTGCGTGCCGCTTCCACTTTAAAACAAATCATCATTCGAGCGAAGCCGAGAAACAAATCAAACCTCCCGACTCCGCCCGGCAAAACAAGCCCTATTGTTCTGCTTTCTTTCCTCCCAGCATCAGCAAATCATTCATCACTATCTCGGTAACGTAGCGCTTCACTCCTTCTTTATCGGTGTAACTTCTACTACTAATTTTACCATCAATAGCCACTTCATTTCCTTTGTGTAAATACTTGGCCACAATCTCAGCTTGCTTACCCCATGCAATAATGTTGTGCCACTGCGTCTCTGTTACTTTCTTGCCATCTACGTCTTTGTAAACTTCGGATGTAGCAATCGAAAATTTCGCGATCTTCTTACCACCATTGAGTTCTTTCACTTCAGGATTCATTCCCAGGTTGCCAATTAGGCGAACATTGTTTCTTAAGTTGTTCATTTTTTTGTTGTTTAACGTGTGTAATAATTACTAAATTTTTGTGTCGATTTGACGAGGCAAAATTGTAGCAACCACCAAAAGTTATCCGTATTTTATCCGTTTATTTCCGAATTTATCCGTTTACAAACGTTTGCAATCTTTTATTTTTTTTCATAAATTGCTTTTCAAATTAGCACTATGGAACAACGAACATGCCTCACCTGCGGTGAAAAAATTAAAGGTCGTGCCGACAAAAAATTTTGTGACGACCATTGCCGAACCAGCTACAACAATCGCATCAACAACGATTTATCGGGAACAGTAAAACGCATCAATACGGTATTAAAAAAGAACCGTAAAATACTTCATGATTTTTTGGAACATGCTACTGATGGTAAAATGAAAGTAGCTAAAAACAAACTCACCGATAAGGGATTTAATTTTTTATACAACACCCACATGTATAAAACCCAAACTGCCAAAGTATATCATTTTTGTTATGAGTACGGTTTACTACAACTCGAAAATGAAGCGTATTTAATTATTAAACGCGTGCCCTAATTTAATTGAATGCTTGCTAAGCGAGTAAATGAATTTTAAATTATAAATGCTGAATTTTAAATGCTTGACAAAGTAGATTAAATATTGAACACTGAATTAAGAATAATGAATACTTTCCAAACATGTTGGTCTTATCAACAAATCAGCGAATTCCATAATAACAAACCTTGTCTAATACTCGCATGTCAAATTGTTTTAGATACTTTATATGCGCTTTTAAAACTTGATTGACATTTGCAGTTGACCACCAAAACCAAGTTCAATAATTTTTTGAAGAGTAGAAATGCGAACTTCTTTAATATTGTTTTCAATACGTGAAATGTATGATTTTGTTGTTCCACATTTTGTAGCAAGTTGTTCTTGTGTCAGCCCTTTTTCAAGTCGTGCATCATGAATTAATGCGCCAATTTTAAATGACTCATAACCGGATTCAAGTTTATCACGTTTGGCAGTTCCTTGTTTTCCGTAATGTATTTCTTTAAACTGTTCAAGTGTTTTAGTATTACTTTTTTTCGCTTTCATATTCGTTTTTAATTTTAATTGCTTTTTCAATTTCTTGTTTGGGTGTCTTTTGCGTTTTCTTTTGAAATCCATTTGCTAATACAACCAATTGCCCGTGGTCAAAAAAACAGAAGATGCGAAAAATATCGCTGCCTTGCTGAACCCGAATTTCGAAAAGCCCGTCTGTATTCTCAATGTGTTTGAGGTACGTCTCCGGAATTCTTTCAAATTCTTCTATCAATTCAAGAGTCCAGATAATTTTATCTTTTACTTTTTCACGTTGTTTTAAAAAGAACTCTTGAAAATAGTCTTTATAAAAAATGATTGTTCTAAGTTTTTGTTTCACAAAGCAAATATATAAAAGTTGTCCTAAAGTACAACTTAATGAATTGAATTATTTGATGAATACAAAAAAACCAAGTTCACGCATTCGTCTCGTTCGTGTGTAATTAAAATTACATCAAGAAAATAGAAAGGATGAAAGGATTTAAAATAACAACATCCTACCATCAAGAAATCATATTTAAATATTACTTAGATACTGCACCTGTTAGATGTAAAGCATTTGAAGGCATTTTACCTTTCACAAAAACATTTTATCACGCAAGGGTTTCTGGTCAAGAAATTTGGATCGACAATCTTACACCTCTAAACATTATTCAAGAAAATGCTTCCATTTTTACCGAACCTGCTGAGGTTGTTTAGGACCAGTTTAAGCCGGCAAGAGCCAAAACAGCCAATTGTTTTGGTATTTATTATGGCGAAGGAAAAGGATTAGATGCTTGTAACATTTTTGCCAAAGTAATTGACGAGGACAAACAAAAGCTCATTCATTTAGGAAATAGCATTTGGAAAAATGGCTCTCAGGAACTCACCATTTCATTAATTGATTGAAATCGGAATAATTGGTTTAACACGTAAATAACGCTACTTAACTTTACTTGTTTTGCTTTCGTAAAACAAAAAATAGGTTTTTGCAATTATTAAATACATTGCATTTACATTCATAAACTAATCAAACCCAAAATGGAAATGTCTACAAACACTTTAAAAATTATCCGCTTTATTATTGCCGTTATTGGTATTGCTTCTTTCATTCAAGCTTACAACGAAAAGTCGATTGTATATTTAATTGCTGGAATCGTTGCAGTAGTCGTTGCTTTTTTCTTGAAGAACATTTTAAATCAAAAAAAGGACTAAGTAGTTTCTTCAAATAATTGTTGTGTCCCCAAGTTCACGCTAACGTGTCGTTCGTGTGTAAATAAAATTACACCTCCATCAATTTAGCCATATCAAACTTTTTCATTTGCATAAATGCCTGTGCCACCTTACCAGATGTTTCGGGGTTGCTCATTAATGCCGAAAGATTGCTAGGTAGTATTTGCCACGATACACCAAACTTATCTTTACACCATCCACACATACTTTCTTCGCCACCATTGGTGGTAATGCTGTTCCAGTAATGATCAATTTCTTCTTGTGTATCGCAAAATACCTGAAACGAAATGGCCTCGGTAAATTTGTACATCGGTCCGCCATTCAGTGCAACAAATGGTTGTCCGTTAATGGTAAAAGCTACAGTCATCACGGTACCTTCTTCTTTTTTATGATACTCGTAACCGGCTTTTCCAAATCGGCTTATCGATTTAATTTCGGAGTTTTTAAAAATCGAAACATAAAAATTGGCAGCCTCTTCGGCTTCACTTTCGAACCAAAGACAAGGAGTAATGGGATTGATTTTCATTTTTTGCGTGGGTGTTTTTTTAACGAATGCAATATAAATATTTTAGTAAATGTAGTATGACTAAAAATGTTTAAAAATGACACTTCTAACATCTTACTTCTTACATCTTACTTCTTACATCTTACTTCCAACATCCCACTTCTTAAATCTTACTTTTAACATCTTACATCCAACATCCCAGTTCCCACTTCTTAAATCTTACATCAAACTTCCAAATTCGAATAACCTTTTTAAACAGGTGCTGTAAAATGTTAAGTTTGTAATTAAAATCTCAGCAATGAAAAAAACCGTGTTGTTGTTTCTGTTCGTATTTAACATGCTCAATATTTACAGTCAGAATGTATTTACAGCAAACATAAAAAATAGCGAAACAAAAGAACCCCTAATAGGTGCAACGGCTATTGTTAAAGGCACAACCATTGGTGCAAGTGCTGATATTAACGGATTGGTTGTAATAAAAAATATACCCAACGGAAAGCAACTTATTATCTTTCAATATATAGGTTATGAGGATAGAACTGATACGTTTAATTTCCCTATTGCACAAACCAACACATTAGAAATATTGCTTTCGAAAAGCGATGAAGAAATGGAAGAAGTAATTGTTTCATCAACACGATCGAGCCGAACAATAGATGATATTGCAACAAGAGTTGAAGCCATTTCGGGTGAAGAATTAGAAGAAAAAGGAAACATGAAACCGGGAGATATACGAATGCTTTTAAATGAAAGTACTGGTATTCAAACGCAACAAACTTCTGCAATTTCTTACAATTCGAGTATACGTATACAAGGTCTTGATGGAAAATATACCCAAATTTTAAAAGATGGTTTTCCGTTGTATTCTGGGTTTTCGGGTGGATTAAGTTTATTGCAAATTGTTCCGCTCGACTTAAAACAAGTTGAAGTAATTAAAGGATCATCATCTACACTTTATGGTGGAGGAGCAATTGCAGGTTTGGTCAATTTGGTTTCGAAAACGCCAACCGAAAAAAAAGAATTAAATTTTATGTTGAATGCAACATCAGCATTTGGATTAGATGCCTGTGGATTTTATGCGCAGAAATTTAGTAAAATAGGAACAACCATTTTTGCTTCGTATAATTTGGGCACGCCATACGACCCTGCAAACATTGGACTAACTGCTATTCCTAAGTTTAATCGATACACCATTAATCCGAAATTATTTATTTATTTCAACAACAAAGTAACCATGAATATTGGTTTTAACAGTACGGTTGAAGAACGAATTGGTGGCAACACAAAATACATTGAAGGCAAAGGCGACAGCATCAATTCTTACTTCGAAAAAAATAACACCAATCGTTATAGCACCCAAGTAGGCATTGATTATAAAATTAATAACTTTTCGAAATTAACATTTAAAAATAGTTTGAGTTATTACAACCGCAGTATTGAAATTCCTAACTACAAATTTTCGGGGATTCAATTATCATCATTTAATGAAGCAACATTTAATCACAAAACATTAAAATCAGAATGGATTACAGGCGTAAATTTATTAACAGATCAATTCGAACAAAATAAATTTGATACCTCAAAAGTTGTCGATTACAATCATACAACTATAGGTGTGTTTGTTCAGAACACTTGGAACGCAACTGAAAAATTTACACTCGAAACCGGATTTCGCAGCGACTATCAAAGCGAGTATGGCTTTTTTGCATTGCCAAGAATATCGGCACTTTTAAAGGTTAGTCAAAAACTTTCGTTGCGGCTTGGTGGTGGTTTAGGTTACAAAATACCAACAGTTTTTACTGAAGATGCAGAACGCATTCAATTTAGAAATGTATTACCCATCGATATGTCAAAAACAAAAGCCGAACAATCTGTTGGTGGTAATTTTGATATCAATTACCGAACACCACTTTCCGAAAATTTATTTTTAGCCATAAACACATTGTTTTTTTACACGCAAATAAACAATCCAATAATGCTCATACTTTCACCAAATGGCATGTATGAATTTAAACAGCCAAATGGTTTTATTGATACAAAAGGAATTGAAACAAACATCAAACTTTCGTACAAAAATGTTAAACTTTTTATTGGATACACATTGGCTGATGTAAAACAACATTACAATGGAACTGAAACGCCTTTTCCACTGGTTGCACAACATCGACTAAACAATGTTTTGATGTATGAAATTAAAGATCGATTGAAAATAGGTTTAGAGGCTTATTATTTTAGTTCGCAAAAATTAAATGATGGAGCCACCGGTAAACAATATTGGCTTTGCGGATTGATGATTGAAAAACTGTGGGAGCATTTTTCGTTGTTCGTTAATTTTGAAAACATATTCGACACCAGACAAACTAGGTTTGACATGATATACACTGGTACAATTACTAAACCTACTTTCAGAGATATATACGCACCAGTTGATGGCTTTGTGGTTAATGGAGGAATGAAATTTAAACTGTAATGTTTAAAAATGACACTTATAACATCTTACTTCCAACTTCTTAAATCTTACATCCCACTTTCAACTTCCAACATCCCACTTCTTAAATCTTACATCCAACATCAAACCTTAAACAACAAACTACAAACTCAAACAAAAAAAATCATATATTGAAACCCTAAATTATTTACTGATATGTTTAAAGGACATCCTAAAGGATTATTCGTAGCATTTTTTACCAACATGGGCGAGCGCTTTGGCTTTTATACCATGATGGCTATTTTGGTTTTATTTCTTCAGGCACGTTATGGCTTAACCGAAGCACAGGCAGGAGATTATTACAGTTGGTTTTATTTTGCCATTTATGCATTGGCATTGCTTGGCGGCCTCTTTGCTGATTGGACAAAAAAATACAAGATGGTTATTTTGCTCGGGCAAATAATCATGTTTGCAGGATATGCCATTATTGCTATACCTGGCATGCCACTAAGCATTGCGCTTTTAGGTTTGTTTACCATTGCATTGGGAAATGGTTTGTTTAAAGGAAATTTACAAGCAGTAGTTGGTCAGCTTTACGATGACGAAAAATATTCGAAGCTTCGCGATTCGGCATTCATGGTATTTTACATGGGAATTAATATCGGGGCATTTTTTGCACCGTTTGTTGCCACCGGAATTCGTAATTATTGGTTGCGCTCGCATGGCTTTTTGCACGATGGAAGTATTCCTGCTTTGTGCCATCAGTTTAAAAACGGAACGATGACCGACACTGCTCAATTTGCCGACTTGGCTCATAAAGTTGACTTAAACGGAACATACGCAAATAATCTTTCGGGCTTTGCCGATAGCTACCTCAACATTTTTGCACAAGGATATAATTATGCATTTGCATTGGCTGCATGTGCAATGGTGGTTTCGCTTTTGGTGTATATCATATTTAATAAATCGTTGCCTAATAAAGAAAAAACTGTTGCTGCTGCTACCGATAAACCAAAAGTAAAAACCGGTGCAACACCAATTATTGTGGCACTTTCGCTTATTGCTGCTTCTTCGTTGGTGTTTAATTACACCATGGATAATTATAAACTGGGTTTGGCAATTGGTTTGTTTTTAGGATTTGCTTCGTGGATATTTTTATCATCAACCAAAGAAGAAAAACCAAGTGTTACTTCTTTGCTTTTAGTGTATGTGGTGGTGATATTTTTCTGGATGTCGTTTCATCAAAACGGATTAACGCTAACATTTTTTGCCCGCGATTATACCGTTAAAGAAGTTGGTCCGCTTACGTTTTTGTTTTTCAACCTCGAATCTATTTTATGTGTGATAGCAACCATTGCCGGATTGGTAATGGTATTTAGCGGAAACAAAGAAACAAAAAACAAACTCATTGGTGGTGCATTAACACTGGTGTTTGGCGCCATTTGTTTTTACATGATTGGAACTTATGGCGATAAAAATCCAATTTCACCTGAAGTGTTTCAATCATTCAATCCATTATTTATAGTTGCACTTACACCTTTGGTGATGGGCTTTTTTGGTATGCTCAACAAACGAGGTATTGAGCCAAGCACACCACGAAAAATTGGCATAGGAATGATCATTGCTGCTCTCGGATTTTTAGTTGTGCTGATTGTATCCATCAATTTGGTGTCACCTTATTTGCTTGGTGGCGTAGCACCAGGAGCTGAGGGTCGCGTTTCTCCATATTGGCTCATGAGCAGTTATTTGATACTTACAGTTGCCGAATTATTTTTAAGTCCGATGGGATTATCGTTCGTTTCAAAAGTTGCTCCGGTACGTTTTCAGGGATTGATGCAAGGTGGATGGTTGTTGGCAACTGCAGTTGGAAATAAACTTTTATTTGTAGGCAGTTTGCTTTGGGGACGAATAGATCTGTATATGCTTTGGGCAATGTTTTTATTGTGTTGTTTGGTATCGGCAGTATTCATTTTTGCCATTATGAAACGACTGGAAAACGCAACGAAATAGTTATTAAATTTATAAGCTACAGAATTCACAGTTAAAAAAAACATGTTGAAATTTCTGTGAACCTGTAGCTATAAAAACAAGTAATGTTAATTCTTTAAAATTAATCCTTCATCTCCCCTTTTTTCATTTCGCCTTGTATTACTAGCGTTCCTGCATGAACAATTTGCTCATTGCTTTTTAATGAATCAACCAAATTGATGGCCGAAAAGTTTCCATCGTTTGCTCCAACTGTTACATGCACTTTTCTGAAAACAATTTTATCACCTTCAGTACGTGAAGTAAAAATATACGACTCATTGTCTTCGTGCATAATTGCCGAAACTGGCACAGCCAATTGCTCACTTCCTTTATCAATAAAAGTTGCTTTAACAGTCATATCGGGCAACACCAAACCTTTTGGCGGATCGAACACCACATGCACAATGATGGAACGTTTAACGGGATCGATACCACGCGAAATAAATTCAACTTCACCATCAGCATCTTTCAGTGCACGATTTACAAAAGTGATTTGTGTTTTTTGTCCTTCAAAAATATGGTCGATATCTTTTTCGTATACAAAAATATCGGCATGCATTTTATCTAAATTCAGCACATGTGCAAGCTCGGTAGTAGCTAATGCACTCATGCCAATGCTCACAGGCAAGCTATACAAGAAACCGCTAAGAGGAGATTTGATTTCATAAAAATGAGCAATCTCTTTTTTCGATTCAAGCGATTGCGCATTCACATCAAGAATTCTTAATCGTGCTTCGGCAGATTGTAATTTGTACATGGCACTTTCGTATTTCGATTTTACCAATTGAAATTCTTTTTCGCCTGTTACATTTTCTTTGCGCAATTGCTTCTGACGTTCGTAATCGGTTTTCAAAAACTCGAGTTCGCTTTTTGTACTCAAATACGTTTCCTGCAACTGCACAAACTCAGGACTGCTAAGCGTTATGAGCGTTTGTCCTTTTGTAATTTTTTGTCCTTCGAGCACATGGATATCTTCAATCGACCCTGAAATTTTAGCAGTAATATTTGCTTGGTATTGCGAAAGGATAACAACTTTTCCGGGCGAAGTAATCAATGTATTTAACATTCGCTTTTCGGGATTTGCGAGATTGATATTCATCATCGCTACCTGTTGCTTTGTTAAAGTAACTTCGCTCTTAATGGTACTGTCTTTTTGCGAACCTGTTTGCTGTGTGGCTTTATTTCCGCATGCAAACAAAAGGGCAATGCCTGTATATAATACGATTCTATTTATTGCTGATCTATATTTCATTTGATGTCTCCTTTTAAATATTGTATTTGATAAACTGATAAATTGAATTGATTAATGGCATCGAGATAAGCTATTCTGATTCGCATCACTTTGTCCATATTCATAATAAAATTGTAATAATTTATTTCACCCGATGAGAAACTTCTTTGTGTGGCTCGCATCATTTCATCTGCCTGTTTCATTCCGGTGTTTTCATAAAATGCCACGTTACGTGTATTGGCGTTAAAATCCGAAACTGCCTGAAAATACTGGCTATTCAAATTACGTTTTGCCAATTCGAGTTTTGCTTGCTCGTGCTTCACTCCTATTTTTTCGTACTTTATTTTTGAAGTATACGACCAGAAAAACAAAGGTACTTTTAATCCAAACTGAAAGTTGTACAACTGTCCGTTGTTTAATTCGGTTTGATTAAAATACCCAACACTAAATCCGGGCATGAGTTTCCATTTTGCGTTGCTCAAACTTTTTTCGCGCAGCGTAATATTCTCTTTATAAAAAGTTACACCGGGATTATTTTCGGTAAACGATGTATCAGTTGAAGCAAGCAAAAAATCAGTTTTCTTTAAATTGATATTTTGCGTTTCGAATTCATTATTGATTCCTGTTAGATTTCTGAACTGTATCAATGCATTGTCGTATGCTGCTCCACCATTCATCAATCGGTTTTTTACCAAAGCATAATTCGATTCCATGTTCAGTTTTTCGAGATTCGAAATATCGCCTGCCTTGTATTTCAATTCGGCATTTCTATACAAATCATGATAAATGCTGTCTTCAAATTTCAACTCATTCAACACAACGATCGTATAAATTAAATGCTGATAAGCATCTTTTACGGCTTTAACCAATTGTGTTTTGCTGATATTTTTTTCTACTTCAGCAATTTTTATTTGCTGATTATACATTCCGTTTTGCGAAGTGTAAACCAAAGGAAACTCGAACGACTGCATAATGGCCGGACTAAACTTTGTGCTTACCGGAACTTGCCACAACACATCCAATTGCGGAGGATTAAAGCTTGAACTCTTTAATGCTTTTTGTTGCTGAATATTTTTATCGGCAATCGACATGAGCGGATAATTTTTCATTGCCGACTCGATAGAAATTTCGAGTGAAGGAAATATTGTTTTCACCTCTTGCGCATCGGAGTTAAAACCAAAACACAACAATAAAATAAAAGTAACCACACCCAACAAACCTTTTCGTTTACGATGTGTCATTCCGTATAAAACAGGAAGCACAATCAATTTCAAAAATGTAGAAGTAATCAATCCTCCAACAACAACTGTAGCCAATGGTTTTTGAACTTCGGCACCCGGACCATGTGAAAGTGCCATAGGTAAAAATCCAAGTGATGCTACCAAAGCTGTCATCACCACCGGTCGAAAACGATCGGATAATGCTTTATGAATTCGTTCATCCAAATCGGTATAACCTTCTTGCTCGAGCTGATTGAGATAACCGATGAGTACAATTCCATTTAACACCGCAACGCCAAACAGAGCAATAAAACCGATACCTGCCGAAATACTAAATGGCATATCGCGCAACCATAAACTGAGCACACCACCAACAGCAGCAAGTGGTATTGCAGATAAAATAAGCAACGCCTGTTTTATAGAACGAAAAACAATAAAGAGTAAAATAAAAATGAGGAGAAAAGTAATTGGCAATACAATACTCAAA
>CANKGI010000093.1 GCA_947481365.1 Bacteroidota bacterium
CAATTTGGACCTGATGGAAAAAAAATTGCTTGGCTTAGCATGCGCAGAATTGGTTACGAATCGGATAAAAACCGTTTGATGGTTTATTATTTTGCTGATAAAAAACTCATTGATGTAACCGAAAAATTTGATTATCCGGTTGATGCTTTTCAATGGAGTCAGTATACCGGAAACGATGCCACACTCTTCTTCATTGCACAGGTAAAAGCTACAAAAAATGTTTACTCAAGCGAAGAGAAAGTAAAAAAGAGCGGAGCCATTTATAAAGAAATTGAAGAAGTAACAAAAGGCGATCACGATTATGTTGCACTCTCGTGTTCAACTCCCGATAAAAAAACATTTGTGATGGTTGGTGCCAAACAAACCATGAGTTTGCCAACAGAGTTATTTAACATCAACGAAAAAGGAAGTGAATCGCAAATAACATTCACCAATAAAACCATTACCGATAATATTACTTGGGGACGTGTTGAGAAAAAAATGATACCAACAACTGATGGAAAAGAAATGCTTACATGGATTATTTATCCTCCGGGATTTAATCCGCAAAGAAGATATCCTACGTTGTTGTATTGCCAAGGTGGACCACAAAGTATGGTGAGTCAATTTTTTTCGTATCGTTGGAATTTTCAATTAATGGCAAACAATGGTTACATCGTTGTTGCACCTAACAGACGTGGTTTACCGGGTTTTGGAAGTGATTGGAACGATGCCATTATTGGCGATTACGGTGGCCAGTGTATGAAAGATTACCTCACAGCTATTGATAAAGTTTCGGAAGAAACATACGTGGCAAAAGATAAACGTGGCGCTGTTGGTGCAAGCTTCGGTGGCTTTTCAGTTTATTGGTTAGCCGGAAATCATCAGAAACGTTTTAAAGCTTTTGTTGCTCATTGTGGTATGTTTAACCTCGATAGTTGGTATGGAAGTACCGAAGAAATGTGGTTTGCAAACAACGATTTTAAAGGATCGTATTGGAGCACTCCACATCCAAAAAATTACGACCAATCGCCACACAAATTTGTACAAAACTGGGATGCTCCTATTCTTGTTATTCATAACGAAAAAGATTTTCGCATACCGGTAACACAAGGAATGGAAGCATTTACAGCAGCACAGTTAAAAGGTTTGCACAGTCGCTTTTTATATTTCCCTGATGAAAATCATTTTGTAACGAAACCCCAAAACTCGGTTTTATGGCAACGTGTATTTTTTGAGTGGCTGGATAATTGGCTGAAGTAAAAATCTAAACACTTTTTGAAGATTTAATCTTTCAATAAAAAAAGTGATATGTTTGATATAACAAAATAATTTAATACAACTAAACTAAACATCATATGAAAACACCGTTCTTATCTATTTGCACTTTAGCAATTATTACTACAACCATTTTACTTTTTAGTTGCAGCAAAAGCAGCGATAATACCACACCTCCATCGTGTACTGATGGTATTCAAAACCAAGGCGAACTTGGCGTTGATTGTGGTGGTCCGTGCACACCTTGTACCAACTTAACCAATCATCTTGTTTTCGAAAAATACATTGGCGCAGCATCAACAAATGAATTCGGAAATTCGATTATTCAATTGGCTAATGGCGGTTACATGATTGCTGGAAGTACATTATACAAAACAGATACTGCCGGAGTTGGTGCTGTATTTACAAACATCAATTGCTACTCGGTGATGACAACAGCTGATAACAACTATATTGTTGCCGGTGCAGTTGCTGGAAATTATTACAAAATTGGTTCTACCGGAGTTCCAATCTGGACAAAAACAGTATCGGCAAATGCACTTTTAAATTTCATTTACCAAACTCCTGCTGATGGCGGAAATATTGGCGTTGGAAGATACATCAATTCACTAATGGTAGTTAAAACTGATGCATCTGGAAACATACTTTGGAGTAAACAAATGTCTGACACATCTGAAGGAAGAGAAATACGCCAAACTACCGAAGGTGGATACATCATTGTTGGAACAAAAGTATCAGGAGCTAATCACGACTCTGATTTTATGGCATACAAACTTGATGCTGCTGGCAACTTATTATGGGTTAAGAATTTTGGATTAGCAGGAACAACTGAAAAAGGATATTCTGTTAAAGCAACAGCTGATGGTGGTTGTATTATGGCAGGTGTTTCGTCAACCGGAAACGGAGATTTACAATTGATAAAACTTGATGCTGCCGGAAATACAAAATGGAGCAACACATACGGAAGCGCATCACAACCTGATTATGGATACAGTGTTCAAGTTACTGCCGATGGTGGATACATTGCAGCCGGTTTAACATATAGTTATGGTGTTGGAGTGCCTGCCGCTTCAAATGCATTAGTTGTAAAAGTAGATGCAAATGGTATGGCACAATGGACCGAAAGTTATGGTGGTACTGGAAACGAGTGGGCTACTTGTATTCAACAAACCAGTGACAAAGGATTTGTATTAACCGGTTATGGAAATTACAACGGATCAAAAGCTGATATGTATTTAGTTAAAATGAAATTCTAATATTTCATTTATTAAATAACATATTCGGACCTATTTATTTTATTCAATTTCTTTTTTCATGATTACATACATTTCACTTTTACGTGGCATAAATGTTAGTGGGCAAAAACCTTTGCCTATGGCCGATCTTAAACAACTTTACGAATCTTTAAAATTCAAAAATGTTGTAACCTACATTCAAAGCGGTAATGTTATTTTTACAACAGATAAAAAGGAGATAGAAATTACATCGATGATTGAAAAAGCAATCGTTAAAAAATTTGGTTTTGAGGTTCCTGTTATGGTAAGAAAAGTTAAAGAATTTGAAAACGTTGTTGCAACAAATCCATACACAAAATCACAATCAGTAATTGAAAAGCGCTATGTTACTTTTTTGGAAGAAACGCCCGAAGCTACTTTAAATACTGCTATTAACAAGATTGACCTTTCTCCTGATCAATTTTGGATTACAGGCAAAGAAATATTTTTGTATTGCGAAAATGGTTATGGAAAAACCAAGTTGAGTAACAATTTTTTTGAGAATAAACTGAAGGTAAAAGCCACCACAAGAAACTGGAAAACCGTTAACAAATTGATTGGATTAGCAAACGCATTAAAATAATTTCAAGGTTTTTACATCAACCAAATTGGGTTATTTTGCGAACAAATTCATCTCATGAAAAAATACATTTTTATTCTTGCTCTTACATCTTTTTATAGCTTTAATTCTTTTGGTCAAATTGATAAATTGATTTCGAATATTCCAAAAACTGCTATTGGCAAAACCGGAATTAGCAACGACCAAGCCGTATCGGCATTAAAAGAAGCACTAAGCATTGGAACCGATACAGCGGTTTCATTACTCTCAAAAGCTGATGGATTTTATAAAGACGAAACGGTAAAAATTTTACTTCCTCCCGAAGCACAAAAAATGACGGCAAACATTTCAAAAGTTCCAGGCGGAAAAGAAATGATGGATAGAACATTGATAACCCTTAACCGTGCTGCCGAAGATGCATCAAAAGAAGCTGCTCCGATTATTAAATCAGCCATTGTAAATATGTCGGTAACCGATGGATTAAAAATTGTTACCGGAGCTGATTTTGCTGCAACATCATACTTAAAAGACAAAACATACACTCCTCTTAAAAATGCATTTTCGCCTAAAATAAAAGCATCATTATCAAAGCCACTGGTGTTCGGTATTTCGGCAGAAGACTCATACAAAGATCTTGTAAACACCTACAACAAAGCATCGCTAAACGGAATGTTGTTCGAAAAAATTACAACCAACTCATTAACCGAACATGTTACCACTAAAGGACTTGATGGCTTGTTTTTAAAAGTTGCCATGCAAGAAAAAAAGATTCGCAGAGACCCTATTGCGCAAGTTACCAATTTGCTCAAAAGTGTTTTCGGACATAAATAATCGTTCATCAATTTTTTGCTGCTCATCATTATCTTCGCTCCGTGAAAGTTGAGTTAACACATCCGATATTTAAACAGATTTCAAAAATTGCTGCACAAAAAAATACTGAAGCATTTGTGATTGGCGGATATGTGCGCGATATATTCCTGAACAGAAAATCGAAAGACATTGATGTGGTTGTGCTTGATGATGCTATTGCCTTTGCCAAAGCATTTGCCGATAGTTTACCCGGCAAAAAAGATGTTGCCTATTTTAAAAATTTTGGAACAGCAATGGTTAAAACCAATGAGTGGGAAGTTGAATTTGTAGGTGCACGAAAAGAATCGTACACACGCGATTCGCGTAAACCCGTTGTTGAACCCGGAACTATTGTTGACGATCAAAATCGCAGAGATTTTACCATCAATGCATTGGCATTAAATCTGGAAGAAAAACATTTTGGAGAATTGGTTGATCCATTTGGTGGATTAAATGATCTCGAAAATAAAATTATTCGCACACCATTAAATCCTGATATTACTTTTAGCGATGACCCCTTGCGAATGATGCGTGCCATTAGGTTTGCAACGCAACTCAACTTTACCATTCATGATGAAACACTCAAATCAATTAAGCAAAATAAAGACCGCATCCACATCATTTCGTTCGAGCGAATTAGCGAAGAGTTAAATAAAATTATCCTTGCTCCTGTTCCATCGGTTGGTTTTAAATTACTATACAACACCGGTTTGCTTCAACTTATTTTTAGCGAACTATCGGCCATGCATGGTGTTGATACGATTGACGGAAAAGCGCATAAAGATAATTTTTACCACACCTTGCAAGTACTCGATAACATTTGCACCGAGACCGATGACCTTTGGTTGCGATGGAGTGCTTTGTTGCATGATATTGCCAAACCGTTAACTAAAAAATATTTAAACAACGAAGGCTGGACATTTCACGGACATGAAGACAAAGGTTCGAGAATGATTTCAAAAATTTTCCGCAAACTCAAACTTCCATTAAATGAAAAAATGAAGTTTGTAGAAAAAATGGTTTACCTGCACCATCGTCCGAAAGCCTTGGCAGAAGATGGCGTAACCGACTCGGCAATACGCAGGTTGATTGTTGATGCAGGAGATGATATTGACGGATTGTTTATTCTTTGTCGTGCTGATATGACTTCGCGTAACGAAACGAAATTAGAAAAATACCGACATAACCTGAAGCAAGTTGAACTCATGGTTGCCGATGTTGCCGAGCGCGATACTTTACGCAATTGGCAGCCTCCCATTACAGGCGAAGAAATTATGGAATATTTTCAAATAGGTCCATCGCGCGAAGTAGGATTAATAAAACATGAAATTCGTGAATCAATTTTGGAAGGACGTATAAAAAATGATTATGCCGAAGCACATCAATTGATGATTGAAACCGGAAAAAAACTTGGTTTGAAAAAGTGAAGGAAATTATTTTATTACAGAATCGATTATAATCTAATTTGTTGCAGCAATCAATAAGTTATGCGCAAGCACTAAAAGGCACACAAACAATTTAAACAACACGACAATGACAACTAAAATTCTAAAAAATGTTCTAATCGTTTTGACAGCGATTACATTATTTTCATTCGACATGCCTAATGGTTGGCATAAGGCAGGTGATGACCCTGAAAGTTACGACATGGGAATTGATAAGGGCGCAGGACAAGACGGAAAAAATGCCGCGACTATAAAATCAATCAAAAAAACCAAAGGTTTCGGAACATTAATGCAAAGTTGCATTGCTGACAAGTATCTTGGTAAAAGAATTAAAATGACAGGTTACGTAAAGTCATTAGATGTTAAAGGATGGGCTGGACTTTGGTTAAGAATTGACGAAACAAACCTTTATCAAAAGGTATTAGGGTTCGACAACATGGTTAACAGACCTATTAAAAAAACGACAGACTGGAAGAAATACGAAATCGTCATGGACATACCGCCAAATGCTTACAATCTTGCTTATGGAGCGTTATTAGTTGGACAAGGACAGATATGGTTTAGTAATATAAATTTTGAAATTGTTGACGACACAGTTTCTCTATCTAAAAAAGACTGTAATGTTTGCTCGAAAATATTAAACGAGCCGACAAATCTAAGCCTTGAGAAATAGTGACAGCAAATAACATGCGTTTGTAGCAAGTGGGGTTTCGTTTTTAGCGGCAACATTTTTTTTCTAAATTGCATTGCGTTCTACGTGACAGTTTTGTGGTTCCCCGCCTGAACAACTTCAGTCGGGAAGGTAAATCCGCCACAGCAGCAGCACCGGGACCGTTAAAACAAAATTCAATTTCCTCAACACATTTTTCTTACTCAAAAATCACTTCATAAAAAAGGTTGAAGTATTATCAATCAATTTATTTAATTTACAACCTTAAATATTGAGCACACTAAACCAATGCCCTACAAAAAAGCATTTCATTTTATTTTTTCGATAATCATTTTGGTATTGGTTATTGCGCTGGGATGCAAAACAAAAATTCCTCCACAAAAAATAATAACTGCAAATAACAATACCGATTCGGCTGCAAATTATCCGCTATGGATTGCCATGATGAATGATCCAAACGTTAATTATTACAAAGCAGTTGAGGCATTTGATAAATTTTGGGAACATCGCGAAAAGCCTACCGAAGCTGATGGTGAAGGGAAAGATATTTATGCAAAAGATAAAGACAACGTAGAAAAAGGACGCGAAGCAAAACGCACTGTTGAGTTTGTTTACGAGTACAAACAATTTTTAAACTGGCAGCAACGAAATAAAAATTTAGTAAAACCTGATGGTACCATAATGACTCAACAGGAAATAATCAATCAATCGGAAAATGAAATGAAAACACGATGAGAAAACTTTACTATTTACTTCTTTCATTTTCACTTTTTACATTTCAACTTACCATTGAGATAAAAGCTCAAACCACTGCAACATTCACACAAGTGGGTCCGGTAAAATTTCCGGCAAACCCAAGTGTGCAAACCACTGGCATGGGAAGGGTTTCGCAATTGGTTTACCACCCAACCGACAGCAATAATTTATTTGCAGTTACAGCATCGGGAGGCATTTTTAAATCATCAAACGAAGGCACAACTTGGAAACCACTTACCGATAATTTTATACAAACATCATGCGCTTCAATTTTAATTAATCCGCTAAATCCAAACGTAATGTACTTAGGAACTGGTGATGCAAATTACAATGCTGCCGGCACTGGCGTTTACAAATCGATTAACGGAGGCCTTACGTGGACAGTCTTCAACACGGGCATGGGAAACAAACTTGTTACAAAAATGGTTTACACACCCGGTGATACTTCTACCATTATTGCTGCTTGCTCGGATGGAATTTATAAGACCATAAATTCGGGAAGTACTTGGGTAAAAAAATCAACAGTAACAACGAGCTATCGCGATTTGCATTATCGTCCGCAAAGCAATGCGGTTGTTTATGCAGCATCACAAACTAATTTTTATCGCTCGTACGATAATGGAGAAACATGGACACAATCAACCATAAATGCAAGCATTACTTGTGCAGGAATTAAGATTGCTATTTGTCCATCCGACACTTCAAAAGTTTATTGCTTTGTCTGGAAATCTGGAGCCACAAGCCCATTTGGTGGTGTGTATCTCTCTACAAATAATGGAACATCGTTTACATTAAAAGCCGATACGCCCAATATTTTAGGTTACTCAGGTGACGGCACTTCGATGGATGGACAAGGTGCATACAACATGGCATTTATTGTCGACCCAACCAACGCAAATACCATTTATATCGGTGCCATAAATATTTGGAAATCGACCAATCAGGGTGCAGCATTTTCATTATTATCACATTGGGGTTATGGTGTGCATGCCGATAAACACAACTTTATTTTTTCGCCATACAACAACAATAAATTATTTATTTGTCATGATGGAGGAATCGACAGAAGCCTTGATGGTGGCTTATCGTGGACAACATTAGAAGATGGACTGAGTGCTTCGGAATTTTATAAATTGGGGGCAAGTGGTTTATACAACGATTATGTTATTGGAGGATTACAGGATAACGGTGAAGACATTTCGGTGAACAAAAATTTTTCGACCATACGTGGTGGCGATTGGGGTGGTGATTTTGCTTTTGATGTTTTTGATAGCAGTATACTTTACGAAAACGGAAGCATAAAACGCAACATCGTTTCAAATACCAGTTATGTAATTAATGGTCGTGGTGGAAATTATTTACCACACCCGAATGATAGCAATACCATGTTTGAAATTGATACAAATTTATGGCGAACAAGTAACCTTCGTGTATCACCTTCAACAAATGTTACTTGGTCGAAACTGAGTAGTATTGCAGGCGCAACATATGCTTCAACAAATTGTGTTGGTTATTCAAAATCATCGAGCGGAACATTATATATGTATGTTTCTCCACAACTATTTTATAAATCAACAGACATCAATTCGCCAACACCAACGTTTACACAAATAACTACTTTTCCATTTTTTAGCGGAGAAGTAATTAAGCAAATTGAAACCTGCGATTACGATTCGAATACCGTTTATGTTGTAACCAATCAAACACGAATTTATAAATCGAGCAATAAAGGATTAACCTGGGTTTTGCTGAATAAAAATCTTCCGGCAAACAATTTTATCAAATTCGAGCTCGATCAAAAAACAACCGACTCGAGCATGTATATATGCACAGCATTTGGTGTGTATTATCGCAATAGCACTTTAGGAAACTGGATTCCCTTTTCGCAGGGATTACCAATTGTTGCACAAATAACCGACATGGAAATAATGAGTGATGGAACAAACAAAAGTCGTTTGTTTATTTCGACATACGGAAGAGGAATTTGGCAAACAAATTTGTACAATACGATTTCGACAGCACCCATTGCCGATTTCACTATGCAGTCGAGTTCGAACCAAAGTTGTGCAACAAATTTTATCCTTGTCGATAATTCATCAAACACACCAACATCGCGTAAATGGAACATTACACCTGCCAGCGGATGGAGTTTCATCAACGGAACCGATTCAACATCATCAAGAGCTGAAATACAAATTACTACTTCTGCCACGTATTACATTTCGTTAACAGTTAGCAATGCTTATGGCACAAATGTTAAAACCATCAACAAAAATTATTCACCCGTAGCAGCGGCATCATGTGTAACAACCACAACAAATCTTAGTGGTTTCGGAATGGGAATTCAACGTTTCGAATTTAATACCATCAATAATCCTTCAACAATTGGTGTAGCCAGTAACACCGATTTTTCGTGTAACAATAATACAATTGTAAAAGCAGGTGGTACATACACTGCATGGATTACAACCGGCTCAACCAATAGCGAAAACCAAAAAATATATATCGACTATAACAACAACGGAGTATTTACTGATGCCAACGAATTGGTTGGCACAAATGCAATAGCGGGAATGGGAAGACGTTCGTGCAGTGTTACTATTTTAAGTAGTCCACCAATTGCAAATCAATTTTTACGCATGCGTGTGGTAACCAATTTTAGTACATCGGCAACACCACCATGCGGTGTTTTAAGTTATGGTGAAAGTGAAGACTATGCCATTTTTATCGATACCATCAAACCTACTGTTTCATTATCGATGACCAAACCAACAGTGTATGGAAATTTCATCGCAACGTATACTACTTCAGAAAATGTTTATGGTTTTGATAATGCTGATATCAATGTAAGCGGAGGTTCTTCGTCAAATTTTATTCAATTATCACCCACAACTTTTTCTTCGGTTATCATACCAACTGTTGTAGGAAAAATTTTGATTACACTCAATGCAAATACATTGACAGATTTTGCAGGAAATGGAAACAACCTCACGAAAGATTCAACAACATATCAGTTGCCATTAATTGAAACAGCAATTGCCAGTGCAGTTCAAAATTTCGGTCCGAATGAAACAGATACATTTTATTCTTCATCAGGAAAAATAATGGCTGTGCTGATGAATAATTCATCATTTAATTATGGTCCTACGATGATTAATATCGATAGCTCAGGAATTGGTGGACGAAATTATTCAACCAACACTGCAGCATCTAAAATGATTGCAAAAAAAACATACACGGTGCTTCCCACCAATGCAAATGCAACCGGAAATTACACCATCAAATTATATTATACCGCTGCCGAAATTAACGGATGGAAACTGGCAACCGGAAATAATTTTTCTACAGTAAATATCATTAAATGTCCTACGAATATTGCATCAGGTACACTGGCAAATGGAACCTATGGAGCAGCCGTAAACATTAGCAATTACAGTGGAAGCGATTCGGTTGTAATAGCAACTTTTAGCAATGGTTTTAGTGGTTTTGCCATTGGTGCAAATGCAATTGTACTTCCAATTACTTTGCTAAATTTTGAAGCAATAAAATACAACCAGATTGCAAAATTATTTTGGTCAACTTCAACCGAACTCAACAACAAATTATTTGAAATTGAAAGAAGTGTTGACATGATTCATTTTATTAAAATAGGCGAATTGCCCGGTGCAGGAAATAGTTCATCCATTAAAAATTATTATTATGATGATTTGAGTTTTAATAAACTCAAAAGCAAATTCGTGTATTATCGATTAAAACAAATCGACAACAATGGTTCAATCACCTATTCAGAAATCAGAAATCTTGAAACAGAAAATCAAACAAACGGAATTGTGATTATGCCAATACCTGCTAATGATTTTATCAATGTTTTTGTTGACAGCAACATTGAATATCGATTTGAAATTTTTGATGCAAGTGGAAAAGGCGTGTTAAAGGGTAGCAGTTCAAACCCTAAAACCACTATCGATATTTCAACTTTCACCAAAGGAATGTACTATATACAAATCAAGGAATCATCAGGAAACAATGGTGTTTTGAAGTTTATCAAAGACTAAAATTTCCACTTCCATTTTTACTCATTTACATTCTTAACAATTGCTAAATTTTTTAAGTTTTTTCTTCCAGTTTTTTGCTTTATAATTGATTAATCAATTAATACCAATTTCTAAACCTAAACTAAATGAAAAGAATATTTACAATTCTCTTTCTTGTGCTGTATTTTTTTAACAGCAATGCTCAAACAGTAATGCC
>CANKGI010000094.1 GCA_947481365.1 Bacteroidota bacterium
GACGAACTTATTAAAGAAATTACAATCGAATACAACATCACTACAATCATCAACACACATGATATGAAAAGCTTGTTCGAAATGGGCGATAACATTATTTTTATCTATCAAGGAAAAAAATGGTGGGAAGGTGCGAAAGCAGACATTCGTCAATCAGGCAATAAAGAACTACTTGGCTTTATGAAAGCATCTGAATTTTAAAATATCTAATCAAAATTGTATACTATATTTGCATTTGAAATTTTAATTTAGATAAGAAGAGAATTCTTTTAAATTCGTAAAAAAAACAATTCATGAAAAGCAAATTAATCTTGGTTTTAACTGCATTTTTATTGGTGTTTACATTAGAACGTTGTAAGCATTCACCAACTGATGAAGTTTTGCCAGGAAAACCCACAGACACAACCAAAACTTATTACACTCCTCCACCATTAATTGATACGATTTGTTTTAGTTCGGATATTTTGCCTTTGATTATTGCAACTTGTGCTAAACCTGGATGCCATACACAATTAAATTCATATGCATCAATAATGGGCAGCGGAATAATTAGAACAGGAAAAGCTACTAGTAGTGAGCTATATTTTTATGCAAAAAATGGTTCTTCAGAAATGAGAAACTCTACTCAATCATTAATAAAAGTAGATACAGCATCACTTAATAAAATTGCCAAGTGGATTAATCAAGGAGCGATTAATTCAGTATGTAATTATAATTGCGATACAATGAATGTGAAATACAGCACTCATATTGTTCCAATACTTCAGCAAAATTGTTTAGGCTGTCATACTTCATCTGGAACATTGCTTACAAATTACACACAGGTAAAAGCAAAAGTTACCGATGGAAAATTATATTGCTCAGTATCTTGGGCATCCGGTTGCCAAGTAATGCCGCAAGGTGGTGCAAAATTAAGTACTTGTAAAATACGTGCAATCAAAATATGGATTGACGCAGGCTCTCCTAATAATTAGGCCATGTTATAAATGAAGTTAAGTTTCTATTTTTTATTGCTATGCATCTCTATTGTTTTACTACTCGAGCGTTGTAAGCACGATTCAACTGATATTGTAAATCCCTTTCCACCATACAATGGCACCGTATGTTTTAGTTCTGATATCCAACCATTAATTCTTTCAACCTGTGCTAAACCAGGATGTCATGATGCAATATATCACAAAGAGCATTTATCACTTATTGATTATAATACTATTCGTAGCAAAGCTTTAAGTGGAGAATTAATGCGGTATGCACAATTTGGAAACTCTGAGATGAGAGTTAGTGTTCCTTCTTCACAAAAATTGATTCCACTTGATATTACATCATTGTCAATGATTCAGAAATGGATTAATGAGGGAGCGCCAAATTCCATTTGCAATAATTGTGATACAACGAATGTTAAATTCAGTTCACATATATCGCCATTTATACAAAAGAACTGTTTGGGCTGTCATAGCGGAACTGCTCTAACATTATTATCAAACTATAGTCAAATTAAAACCACGGTAGACAATGGAAAACTATATTGTGCAATAACACATTCTACTGGTTGTCAACCTATGCCTCAAGGTGGTGTTAAATTAGCCGATTGTAAAATAAGAATGGTAAAGATATGGATTGATTCTGGGGCAGTGAACAATTAAGTGCGAGTGAAATTAATTAAGAATTAAATAATGATTTAAATTTTAATCTATCAAATAACACAATAAGAATTGCCATATAATCACGTTAAATTAACTTTAAACATTTTTTATTCATGAAGCATACAATAAATTGCGGCAAAATGAAAAACATAATATTTAGTTTGTTTCTGATATCGCTTATCACTTTGGTTATAACATCTTGTAATCATTATGATTCTATTCAATCGTCAGGAAAAGAAAGTAAAGCAAACGGAAGAAGCCATAATGCAGGGCAAAATTGCATTAGTTGTCACAACGATAACAGCAATGAGGCTTCGAGTAGTGGCAGATGGTGGTATTTTGCTGGTACAGCCTATAATAAATCTGGTACAATAGCATCCAATGGAGGTAAAGTTGAGCTTTGGTCAAACATAAGTGCAAAAGCAATTGCAACCGGACATTTAGATTCGTTATCGCTAGCAACAGGAACCAAAATTTACTCCGTTGAAGTGGATAGAGAAGGGAATTTTTATACTTCAAAAATTTTCGATATGAGAAAAGGATTTTACCCAAGAATGGTTGCTGCAAATAACACTGATACGATAATGACTACCATTACCGCAAACGGTGCCTGCAATAGTTGCCATGGTCATAATGCCGACAATCAAAATCAATTGCATGTAATTTTCAATAATTAATCGTCAAAAAATAAAATGAATTCAATTTTAAAATTAGCGTTACTAGTGAGTGTTGTTGCAACTTTAAACGGTTGCTATTACGACAAAGAATCGGACTTGTATCCGAACAGTTATTGTGATATGACAGTGTATTCTTATTCAGGTGCAATAAAATCAATCATGACTACAAATTGTGCAACAACCAATTGTCATGTAACCGGTGCTACTGCTCCTGACTTAAGTACTTATGATGGCGTATTTGCTGCGAAAGACAGAGTAATATTTCGTGCATGTACTCAAAAAAACATGCCTAGCTCAGCGCCAATATCCAATTGCGCAATGGCTAAATTACAAAAATGGATTAGTGCAGGTGCACTTAATAATTAATATCCGGACATGAAAAAATTTACATTAATACTTATTACAATAATTATTTCTTATACAGCATTTGCACAAGATGACATGCTGAGCATGATGCAAAAAGAAATGCCTTCAAAAGCTGCTCCTGTATTTGCTACATTTAAATCTACTCGTATCGTTAATCTTCAGAGCAATGAAACAATGAAGAAAAAACAACTTGATTTTCGTATTCAACATCGCTTTAGTCCAACCAACATTAATAAAGATAATGTTTATGGTTTATACGATATGTTTGGATTAGACGGAGCCAAAATGCGTATGAGTTTAGATTATGGAATTACAGATAAAATTATGGTTGGTGTTGGTAGAACAAATGGTGGTATGTACGACCTATCAGTTAAAGCCAAATTATTCGAACAAAAAACAAAAGGCAAAGGAACATTTCCTTTAAGTATTGATTACTTTACTAATATGGGAATTAACACAACCACTTGGGCAGATAATTCACGCCAAAACTTTTTAACTTCACGGTTAACTTTTGTTCATCAACTTATTTTTGCTCGTAAATTTAATGAGTGGATTTCGTTTGCTATCACACCAACAGTGGTTCATCACAATTTGGTTTATAATTCATCTGTTCCAAACGATATTTATGCAATAGGCGTTGGTGCTTCAATTAAGATGACTCGCTCTACCAGATTTAATATCGAATATATTCCAAGATTAAATGGCCGCGATCAGCCTACCGCACTTGACGGATCGGGAGCAACTTATTTCGACTCGTTTGCAATTGGTTTCGATATCGAAACTGGAGGACACGTTTTCCAATTACACTTTGCAAATTCACAAGGATTAATTGAGCAACAGTTTATCACTGAAAATACCACCAAACTCGATTTCAAAAACTTTGCATTTAGATTAGGGTTTAATATTTCTCGTACTTTCTCTATGGAAAAAAGTACAGCACCTAAAAATTAGCACCAACTTTTAATTAAAAAAAATATGAAAAAATTTATCGTTGCATTTTCAATAATGGCCCTTACGTTAACACAATCTGCCAAAGCTCAGATGTATACTTATAAAGATGGAAGTGTAAGCTTCTTCTCTAAAACAGCAATGGAAGATATTGATGCACATAATACCAAAACAAATGTGTTGCTTCAAATTGCCGAGAAAAAAATTGCTTTCATTGCATATAACACCGACTTTAAGTTTGTGAGCAAACTCATGGAAGAACATTATAATGAGAAGTATGTAGAAAGTGAAAAATTTCCAATGGCAACTTTCTTGGGAAAGATTAATGAAGATATTGATTTAACTAAAGAAGGAGTCTATAATGTAACCGTTACTGGTAATTTCACATTACATGGTGTGGTAAAAGAAAGAACAATTCCTGGTACCATTACTGTTAAAAGCGGAGAAATAAATGTAAAAGCAGTATTCCCTGTAACTTGTGGTGATCATAAAATTATCATACCTACGCTTGTTGTAGCAAAAGTTTCTGAGAAAGTTGATGTAACTGTAAATGTGAATTTGGTTCCTAAGAAGTAATAAAAAACTGATCAAAAAAAAGCCGCATCAGATGATGCGGCTTTTTTATTTTATTTCAGTTCGAAATCTGCAGATCCAATACTAAACCCGTCAGAATATAATTCTACTTTATACTTTCCTTTAGAAAAACTTGAACCGTTAGTCCAGTAGATAGTAACTTGCTGTGCAGCCTGAGTAAACTCAATTGTCTTTTTCATTGAGTAATGTGATTCCTGGCCTTGAAAAACAAAACTACCCGAACCAGCTGATTCGTTATAAATAGTGGTTCCATCAGGACCAACTACTTTCACATAAATATCTTTATTGCCAACATCGGCAACATAATTATCGGCAATGTTAAATGTAAACTTTAACTGCTCTAGCTGTGAAACTTTATTGGTCTCTTTCTCTTTTCCGTTACTTTTTTTCTTAATACCTGTAATAATAAAAGTACTGGTTTGCAATTTTGCACCAATGGCAACTTTATTCCCCAGTTTAATATTTTGCATGGTTAGGTTTTCATTCTTCATCTTCTCCTGATCAACATTCTCACGCAATGTGCTATTCTCTTTATTCAGTTTTATAATGTGATTGGAAAGAGAATCAATCTGGCTTAAATACTTACGCTTGTAATAACGTAACTGATCTATTTCGTCAAGTGCCTGATTGAGTTGTTCACGGTTCAGTTTCCCCTGACGTAACAATGCATCAATTCTCTCGGCATATTCCTGCAACGAATCATTTTTCTCTTTTAAATAAGCATCAAGCTCCGAATTTTTACCCTTAAACTGGTCAAGTTCTTTAGAAGTTTGTGAAAGAACTTTTTGAAGTTCAACCTTTACCGAATCGGTAGCAAAAAGCTTTTCCTCGGTTTTCACCAACTTCTTATCGGTTGTAAAATAATTATATACAAATATTCCGTTTAATGCCATCAGAATGATGATGACAAATATGAGTACAAAATATACTCTTCGATGACGATTGTTTGACTGCTCCATTCAACTGCAAAAATAACTTTTTTAAAACGGAATACTTTTTTTTTACCCACATATGTGTGGAACACCATTTTGTGAAGAATGGAGTATTTGATTTTTAATACATTTGCCCTAAAGAAATACTCCATTGAAAATCGAAAAATTATCTATTGACGGACCACTCATTATTAAGCCTCAGGTTTTTCACGATGAAAGAGGCTATTTTTTTGAACCTTATAATAAAAAGCGTTTTGAAGAAAATGGTATTGATGTTTCATTTGTTCAGGACAACCAATCGCTTTCGCAAAAAGGAATCGTTAGAGGATTACATTTTCAGGCACCACCTTTTGAACAAGGAAAATTTGTGCGTGTAGTTAAAGGCGCTGTGATAGATGTGATAGTAGATATTAGAAAAGGTTCGCCAACTTATGGTAAAAGTGAAATGGTTGAATTGAGTGAAACAAATTTTGTTTCGTTTTGGATTCCACCGGGATTTGCACACGGTTTTGTTACACTCGAAAACAATACCATTTTCGAGTACAAGTGCACTAATTATTATAACAAATCGAGCGAGGGAGGACTATTATGGAACGATCCGGATTTAGCCATTAATTGGAATGTTGTTAACCCAATTGTTTCTGAAAAAGATTGCGTGCTTCCTTTATTTAAGGATTTTGTCAGTCCGTTTTAAGCGCTAAAAATACTTCGGCAACCAATAAATCTTCGGGTGTGGTTATCTTAATGTTTTTGTAATCGCCTTCAATCAAATTTATTTCTTTATTCAATACCTCCTCAAACACACCCGCATCATCAGTAAAGTTGTAATGCGCTGCATTTAGATATGCATCTTTTATTAATGCTGTTTTAAAAGTTTGAGGACTTTGTATGAGGTAATAATTATTGCGATTCACATTTTTGGTTTTACCTAAAAGCGATTTCTCGCGAATCGAATCTTTTAATTTTACAGCTGCAATTGCATTTCCATTTTTTTCGGCTTCGGCAAACGACTTTTCAATTAATACCTGTGATACAATTGGTCGAACTCCATCGTGTATTGCTACTATCCCCTCATTTATATTATCTAATCCATTGCGTACCGAATGAAATCTGGTTTCACCTCCAATAATGATTTCGTGTTTGATGGAAAAAGAATATTCAACAATTAATTTTTTCCAAACAGAAATGTGCGATTGCGGTAATACCAACAAAATTTCAATTGCATTGATTTTTGAAAAGGCCTCGATGGTGTGCATCAAAATAGGCTTCCCGCACAATACAATAAATTGTTTGGGAATATCACTCTCCATTCTCGTTCCGTTTCCTCCGGCTACAATGAGAGCATATTTTTTCATGAATAAGAAATTAGTATTGAGATAATCCGATTACAAAATCAGCATAGCATCGCCATACGAAAGAAATTTATATTTCTTCTTAATAGCTTCATCATATGCTTCCATAAGCAAATCATAACCTGCAAAGGCTGCTGTCATCATCATCAAAGTTGATTCTGGTGGATGAAAATTAGTAACCATCGTGTTCGCTATTCTGAAATCGTACTGAGGGAAAATAAATTTATCTGTCCATCCGCTTCCAACATTTAATCTGTTTGTTGACGAAACTGAAGACTCTATTGCACGCATAACTGAAGAGCCTACAGCACAAATCTTATGTTTTTCTTCGAGCGCATTGTTAACGATTTTTGTTGTATCCAATGGAATATCGTAAAACTCTGAATCCATTTTATGCTTTGTTAAATCTTCTACTTCAACAGGACGAAAAGCTCCTAAACCATTATGCAATGTACATTCAGCAAAGTTTATTCCTTTTATCTCCAATCGCATCATCAACTCTTTTGTAAAATGTAACCCAGCACTTGGAGGAGAAACAGCACCAACTTTTTGCGCAAAAATGGTTTGAAATCTTTCACGATCTGATTTCTCAACCGGGCGTCCCATATATTTTGGTATAGGCATTTCACCTAGTTTGTCAATTAATTTCCAAAGTTCTTCATCGGTACCATCAAACAAAAATCTGATTGTACGTCCTCTTGATGTTGTATTATCTACAACTTCGGCAACAAGTGTATCATCACCAAAATATAATTTATTACCCACACGGATTTTTCTTGCAGGATCAACTAATACATCCCACAATTTCATTTCCTTGTTTAATTCTCTGAGCAAAAAAACTTCAATTTTAGCACCCGTCTTCTCTTTGCAACCATATAATCTTGCGGGAAAAACTTTTGTATTATTCAGAATAAACACATCCTTATCATTAAAATATTTTAGGATATCTTTAAAATGTTTGTGTTCAATTTTTCCTTTCTTACGATCAACCACCAAAAGTTTGGATTCGTGACGAATATCGGCAGGGTGTTTTGCAATAAGGCTTTCGCTGAGGTTGAACTTGAACTGGGATAATTTCATTTAACTTTTATTTATTTTTAAGGATCAAGCTGTTAGTGCATAGCTCATCCTAATATACGTAAAATTTTGAAGCGCAAAAGTACGATTAATTGGCAATTTATCAACTTCCGATTTTGGTCATAAAAAAACCCCTGCAAAAGCAGAGGTTCTTTTAAAATATTTTTATGAATTATTTAACTGCACCTTGGAAAGCTGCATTGTTCCACATCTTAATAAATTCTACATCATCTTTTGCCCAAATGCGTAACTCAGGATTAATTTGAATAGCACGAATCAAGTATGCTGCAACATCATCAGCATTGTTTAATCTGGCTGCAACAACTGCTCTTAAGTAGTATGCATACCAATCTCTAGCTTCAGGTTTCAAAGCTTCTAATATACTTCTACATCCTTCAGTGTTTCCGTTTAATAATTCAGCAAGTGCAACGTTAAAATCTTTCACTCCTGTTTTATTAAAATTATTCAAAGCTTCTGCATAGTTACCTTTCTTAATTTCAATGATACCCATGTTGTAACTTACGTTAACACCTTTAGCTGCTGCTGCTTTATATGATTTTTCAGCTTTAGCATAATCATTTTTAGAACGGTAAACGATACCCATGTTAGCCATTACTGCACCATTTTCAGGTGATAATGTATTTGCTTTTTCGAGGTTAGCCATTGCTCCTGCAAAATCTCCTTTGCTAATAGCAACAACTGCTAATCCGTTAAATCCTCTCCAATCGTTTGGATATTTTGTAGTAAATGCTGTGTAAATATTTGCTTTTTGAGCAGCATCAGTAGTTACTGCAGCTAAGTGTAATAACTCAACGTCACTCATTTGATCTGGAGTTGCAAGCAATGCTTTTAACTCGTCATCTGTTTTAAGTGGAGTTTGTCCTTTAACAACAAGCTCTGATCTGCGAAGTGGTGGAAGCAAAGTATTTTTTGTAGCATCCCAGAATTTTTTGAAATCTTTTCTGATACGAGCTTCTTTTTCTACATCACTAATTCCGCTATGAATAACTGCAAGAACTGCATCTTTATCTGCATGGTTGCAAGCAGCAATTGCTTTTTCGTAACCAGCCCAATCTTCAGATAATGTAAATCCTCTAGAAAGATTTGAATCGTTTGCTTCTGCAAATCCTAATTTCTTTAATTCTTTTTTGAAATATTCGAATGAAGATTCTTCACGACCTTTAGAAAGGTTTTCGTTTCTTCTCAATTCACCGTCAGGTGAAGCGAAGCCATTAATTGAAATTCCTTTTACCGACCAGTTTTTATCTGATTTCAATAACCCTTTCAACTCTTCGATTTGCTTTTTGTTATCAAACAATTTAGCAACCTTAAAGTTAGCGTTGAATTTATCTTTATCGATTAAGAAATAAACATTAACTGATTTATTAGCAGTACTAGCTGTATAAGGAGTTTCATCCGAAACTGGAGTTTCGTTTCCTTTTACACTTAATGCGGTAATGTTTGTACCTTCTGCAAGAGCCTTAGGAGCTGCTGCACCTTTTGGCAATTCCATTGTTTTATACTCAGCACCCATTTTAACTGCATAAGCAGCATGTAATGTAGTTCTTCTCAAATCAGGGTTGTATGCAACTTTATCTGTGTAAGTTACTTTTCCACCTTGTGCTGAATTGATTTTGAAATCAACATTGTCAGTTACTGCTTCACCACCAATAGTAATTGCTTTTAACTGCACATCACCTTTAGGAGTTTTAAGATAAGGTTGAAACTGAACGTTTGCCTTGGGGTTAATCGATTTTACTGGCACGGTTGCGCTCAGCGTAATTTGAATCGAATCGCCTTTCATCTCCAATGGATTTGGCATTACTGTGTAATTGTTGTTAACCATGTTTGTTTTTACACTACATCCACTGATGAAAACAACTGAAATAAACAGAAGAGAATAAAAAATCTGTCTGATATGTGCCATAAAATTATAGTTTTGTGGTGCAAGTATAGAATATTTTAACAATATCGCCTACAACTCAAATAAATTTTTCGTGTGTATATCGTCAAAATAAAAGGAAAAGCTAAGATTCCAGATTATGTTCAACTACGTGATGAAAACTTCACGTTGATAGCCTATTTTAGAACAGATAGGCCCGAGCGAGCCCTTGAAAAATGTGGGCTTGCCAACAAAATGATCAGGATAAATGAAATCATTAAAGAAATACCTTTTGGTAAGATTCAAAAAATAGAAATATAATATGGATAATGTAGTCATCGACCTCACAGATGTATCGGTTTTTCAAGGACATAACCTCATTTTATCGGATGTAAATATCAAGATAAACCGAGGCGAATTCGTGTACTTAATTGGTCAGACCGGAAGTGGTAAATCGAGCCTGTTGAAAACTTTATACGGAGAGCTTTTTTTAGAGAAAGGAACTGGCAGTATTGCCGATTTCGATCTTTCGAAAATGACAACTAAACAAGTTCCTTTTTTACGCAGAAAATTAGGAATCGTTTTTCAGGATTTTCAATTGCTTACCGACCGAAGTGTTTTTGACAACCTTCATTTTGTGCTGGAAGCAACCGGATGGAAAAATGAAATGGACATGAAAACCCGCATCAACGAAGTGCTTGACGAAGTTGGTTTGGCAACTAAAGGATTTAAAATGCCTCACGAACTTTCGGGTGGCGAGCAGCAACGTGTAGTTATTGCACGTGCTTTGCTTAACCGACCGGAAATTATTTTGGCAGATGAACCTACCGGAAACCTCGACCCAAAGGTGAGCGATGATATTATGAATTTACTGCACAAAATTAGCAAGACTGATGCTTCGGTGCTAATGGCAACACACGACTATCGTATTATTCAAAAGTTTCCGGGACGAATATTACAATGTGAAGGAAATGGGGTAAAAGAGATTTCATCAATTAGTGCTTAGTAGTTAGTTTGTGGTTTGACGTTTTAAGTTTGATGTTACTTTTCTAGTAAAACTTTTTTCAAAATTCTATCGCCACTTTCGAGTTCGAATACAAAATAATACAAACCGTTTTTTTGTGATGATTCAAATCGATTTGAATTGGTGTTCAAATTTTTTTGTTCAACCAAATCGCCTTTGGCATCGTAAATAAATAATTGCGTTGGATGAATATTGTTTTTGAGTTCGATTTGAAATACACCTGATGATGGATTTGGGAAAACGGAAATTTGATTTTCTATAATTTTTAACTCTTCAACACCAACACCGTAACAATGTCCTGCAACTTTCTTTAGCGAATATCCAGTCGGTTCTTCATAACATATAAAATCTGTTCCGCTTTCAAAAAATAGATGATTAATTAAAGATGGTCTGGAAAGTAAATCATTCATAAAAATTATCTTTTTACTAATCACTCCACTAAACCAAAATGGCATTGCTAATTTATGATTGAAAGTATCAATATTTTTATAAGAAAATGATTTTATTGAATCATTAGATATAAAACCTTTTGTATAA
>CANKGI010000095.1 GCA_947481365.1 Bacteroidota bacterium
TTGTTAAAAGTGTAATTAATTTTCTCATACAGATTGGTGTTTATGTTTAGTTATTTACTTGTCAAATTTATAAGATATTAAATAATTAACAAGTTTTTGTAGGATACACGTAAATTTTAATATTATTTTCATTAAGAGCGCCCTGAAACAATATTCGTTGCATCCACATAATATTCTTTTTATCAACATATCGAATTACATACTTTTCATTTCATATTTTTGATGTCCTTATTTATTTTTCATGCCATCTTTTTCGCACTTACACGTTCATACACAATTTTCATTATTAGATGGAGCAGCTGATATTGGTAAGCTTTACAAAAAAGCACTTGCCGATAACATGCCTGCTCTTGCAATTACTGACCATGGCAACATGTTCGGGGCATTTAAATTTGTGGCCGAAGCTTATAAGCATAAAAATGAAGACGGAAAACCGAAGATTAAACCCATTGTAGGTTGCGAATTTTATGTTGTTACCGACCGAACAAAACGTCAATTTACCAAAGAAGATAAAGATATACGCTATCATCAATTATTGCTGGCAAAAAATGATGAAGGTTATCGAAGCCTTATTAAACTTTGTTCACTTGGTTACATGGAAGGGCTTTATGGCAAATACCCTCGAATCGACAAAGATCTTATTGTAAAATATCATAAAGGATTAATAGCAACAACGTGTTGTTTGGGAGCTTCTGTTCCGAAAATGATTTTAAAAAAAGGTGAAGCAGCAGGTGAAGAAGAATTTAAATGGTGGCTCGATTTATTTGGCGATGATTATTATATCGAACTACAAAGGCACGATATCCCCGAGCAAAATAAAGTAAACGAAGTTTTATTAAAATATGCAGCTAAGCATAATGTAAAAATAATTGCATCAAACGATTCGCATTATGTTGATCAAAAAGATTCGAATGCACACGATATTTTACTTTGCATAAACACAGGAGAAAAACAAAGCACTCCCTCACAAAAAGAAACAGGTGATGATGAAACATTTGTAAAAGGCAGACGATTTGCTTTTTATAATGATCAGTTTTATTTTAAAACAACTGCCGAAATGAGCCTGCTTTTTAACGACCTTCCTCAGGCACTCGATAACACAAATGAAATTGTAGATAAAGTACAATTGCTGGATTTAAAACGTGATATTTTATTGCCAAATTTCCCAGTTCCTCCGGAGTTTTTAACACAAGATGATTTCCTCAGGCACCTTACCATGATTGGTGCTAAAGAGAGATATAAAGATATTACTCCCGAAATTGAAGAACGATTGAATTTTGAATTGCATACCATCAAAACAATGGGATTTGCAGGTTACTTTTTAATTGTTTCTGATTTTATAAAAGCCGGTCGCAACCTTGGCGTTTTCATTGGTCCAGGTCGTGGTTCAGCTGCAGGTTCAGCTGTTGCATATTGCATTGGCATAACCAATATCGACCCGATAAAATATCAATTGCTTTTCGAAAGATTTTTAAATCCAGATCGTAAAACAATGCCCGATATTGATACCGATTTTGATGACGAAGGCAGACAAAAAGTAATTGATTATGTAGTTGAAAAATATGGAAAGAATCAAGTTGCACAAATTGTAACATATGGTTCGATGGCTGCAAAAATGAGCATCAAAGATGTGGCTCGTGTAATGGACCTTCCTCTAATGGATTCGAATATTCTTGCAAAATTAGTTCCCGATAAACCTGGAATTGTTTTAGACAGAGTGCTGAATGCAAATATGGATGGAGAAGGAAGCCTCAAGGATGTTGAAGCATTACAAAGTGAAGATATAGAAAACATCAAAAAACTACGCGAAATTTATCATGGAACTGATTTGCGTGCAACGGTTTTAAAAGAAGCGCTTATTCTCGAAGGTTCTGTCCGTGGCACAGGAGTTCACGCTTCGGCAATTATCATCGCACCTCAAGATTTAACCGATTTGATTCCGATTGCTGTTGCTAAAGATTCGGAATTATTACTTACCCAATATGACGGAAGAGTAATTGAAGATGCGGGCGTAATCAAAATGGATTTTCTTGGATTGAAAAATTTGACCGTTATACGTGACGCTTTAAAACTCATCAAACAAAATCACGGAATTGAATTAAACATTCAAGACATTCCGCTCGATGATAAAAAAACATTATCGCTCTTTGCAAAAGGTGAAACAAATGGAACTTTTCAATTCGAAAGTGCCGGCATGCAAAAATATTTAAAGGATCTGAAGCCAGATAGATTTGAAGATTTGATTGCCATGAACGCACTTTATAGGCCGGGACCTATTGCATATATTCCAAGTTTTATCAATCGTAAACACGGAAAAGAAACTGTGACCTATGATCTGGCGGATATGGAAGAACAGCTTAGAGACACATATGGAATCACAGTTTATCAAGAACAGGTGATGTTGCTTTCACAAAAATTGGCAAATTTTACGAAAGGCGATGCAGATGTGCTGCGTAAAGCTATGGGGAAAAAAGACCGTAAAACGCTGGATAAACTTAAACCACAATTTATTTCTCAGGCAACCGAAAAAGGACACGATGCAAAAATTCTTGAAAAAATTTGGACCGACTGGGAAGCATTTGCATCTTATGCATTCAATAAATCACATTCAACTTGTTATGCATTTGTGGCTTTTCAAACTGGTTATTTAAAAGCACATTACCCAGGCGAATACATGTCGTCATTGCTTACCAATAACCAAAGTAACATCGATAAAGTTACCTTCTTTATGGAAGAGTGTAAACGCATGGGAATTCCTGTACTCGGACCTGATGTGAATGAATCGCAGGTAAATTTTGCTGTAAATAAAAAAGGTGAAATACGTTTTGGTTTAGGAGCGATAAAAGGTGTTGGCGAAGGTGCTGTTGAAGGCATTATTTCTGAACGTGAATTGAATGGAAATTTCAAAAGCATTTTTGATTTAACTAAACGTGTTAATCTTCGTGCTGTTAATAAAAAAACGATGGAAGGCCTAGCATTAGCTGGAGCATTTGATTGTTTCGAAAACGTACATCGGGCACAATATTTTGCAGCAGGAAATGATGAAGTAAACGTCATCGAAAAAGCTATTCGTTATGGAAGTGTAGCACAAAATAATGAATCGGCAAATCAGCAATCACTGTTTGGCGGAGGAGCTCATGTTATGCTAAGTGAACCTGTTATTCCACCTATCGAACCATGGAATTTAATGGAAAAACTCAGACGTGAAAAAGAAGTTACAGGCATGTATCTTTCTGGCCATCCGCTTGATGATTATAGAATAGAATTCAACAATTTTAATGTTACCAATATTGCCGAAATTGAAGGTTCGAAAAATAAGGATTTCAATATTGCCGGTATCATTACTGAGGTGTTTGAGAAAACAAGTAAGAACAATAAAACCTATGCAACCTTCAGCATCGAAGATTACACTTCCAACACCCGAATTACTATGTGGAGCGAAGAGTATTTTCGTTTTAAACATCTCATTACAGTTGGACAAATGGTCTATATAAAAGGTGGAATGCGACCGCGTTTTCAAAGTCAAGATCAATTTGAATTTAAGGTCAATCAAATTATTCTGTTACCCGAGGTTCGAGAGAAGTTATTAAATCAAGTTACACTAACACTCAGTAGTGATAGGATTAAGAATGGTTTCTTGCAAGAATTTCAACAGTTATTGCAAAACTTTAAAGGAACTGCGGTGTTAAAACTGAGTATAAAAGATGATGAACAGAAACTTGGTGTAAAAGCAGTGTCTACAAAACTTAAAATTAATTTAGACAACGAACTTGTGAAGAAATTAAATGAAATGGAAATTGATTATAAATTAAATTAGCAAAACCAATTTCGTAATTCCTTATTTTCGCAATTACGATTTATAAATAAATTGCAAACGAAAAAAATAAACACTTAAATAAAATAAATAACATGGCATTAGAAATAACAGATGCAAACTTCGAGGAAGTAGTATTAAAATCAGACAAACCGGTATTGGTAGATTTTTGGGCAGAATGGTGCGGTCCGTGCCGCATGGTTGGTCCAGTTGTTGAAGAACTGGCAAAAGAGTATGAAGGAAAAGCAGTAATAGGAAAACTGAATGTAGATCACAATCCTAAAGTTGCTACCGATTTTGGAATTATGAGTATTCCAGCTTTGCTGTTTTTTAAAGATGGTAAAGTTGTAGATAAACAAGTTGGTGCTGTTCCTAAACATGTACTTGCAAATAAATTACAAGCTCAAATGTAAAAATCGTCAGACGCTTTTGAAGCGTCAGACGATGAAATAATTTTTCGTTCCTAAAATTGGTTAGGAAAATTGTTATTATAAAAAGCCATTCAATTTGAGTGGCTTTTTTTATGGATATATTTTCTGCGAAAATCCGCGAAAACAGCGAGAGCTTTTTTTACAATCCTAAATTCGTCACTTCATCAATCAATAATTTTTTATCAATTGGCACAACTCCTACTTCTTCGCAAACCAAACCACCTGCCAGATTTGAAAGTTGTGCAATAGTTGCATTGGATTGTTTGAGCGCCAAACAAAGCGAAGCTACTGCAATTACAGTATCTCCTGCCCCACTCACATCCGATATTTTACGAAGATGTGCAGGAACATATTCAAACTTTTTACCATCTGTTATCATCACACCTCGTTCGCTCATCGTTACAAACAAATTTTTCAATTTCATTTGCTTCATCAAATCTATTACAACCGTTTCAAATTGTGTTTTGTTGTCAATCGAAAAATCTCTAAAACCTTCACGTAGCTCTTTTAAATTAGGTTTAAACAAAGTTGCACCTTTGTATGATGTAAAATTATTTTTCTTCGGATCAACAGCAACTGGAACATTTAATTCGTTTGCTTTTTTAATGATTTGCGAAATGTTATTTGCATCAAGAACACCTTTATCATAATCTTCAAACACCAAAACATCAGCATTCTTTAACAGCGAAAATATTTTCTTTAAAAGATTTGTAGATTCAGATGGATTTAAATTTTCTGTGTGCTCATTATCTATTCGCATCATATGATGACTTTGAGCAATCACACGGGTTTTAACAGTTGTAATTCGTTTCTTGGAAACAACAATCCCTTCTGTTCCAATTTTATTGTTTTTCAATAATTGAATCAATTCTGTTCCTTCTTTATCATCACCGATTACCGAGCACAAAATCGGTTTTGCTCCAAGAGAAACTAAATTTAATGCAACATTGGCAGCTCCTCCCAAACGGTTTTCTTTTTTAGAAACTGCCACAACCGGAACCGGAGCTTCAGGTGAAATACGATCTACTTTGCCAAATAAATAAGCATCAATCATCACATCGCCAACCACAAGTACTTTTAAATTCTTAAATTTTTCTATAATATTTTTCATCTCTAAATATCGAAATTACATAATTGTGTAATTACGTTAATCGTGCTAATGCTTCCTTTATTCTTCTTAATGCTTCTGTTAATTTTTCATCGCTTGTTGCATAACTAAAACGAATGCATTCAGGTGCACCAAACGAATCACCATCTACCACGGCAACGTGAGCTGTGTTCAATAAAAACATACTTAAATCTTCGGCATTTTTAATTATTGTTCCGCCAAACGATTTTCCGAAATATGATTTTACTTCAGGGAAAACATAGAACGCACCTTCCGGAGTATTTGTTATCATTCCAGGAATTTCTTTCATCAGTTTCAACACTAAGTCTCTTCTACGAAGGAATGCTTTTTTCATTTCTTGCGTTGGTGTCATATCACCTGAAAGTGCAGCAATGGTAGCACATTGAGCAATTGAATTTGCTCCTGATGTAAATTGACCTTGCAATTTTTCGCAAGCAACCGCAACATCTTTTGGTGCACCAATATATCCAATTCTCCAGCCTGTCATTGCAAAACTTTTTGAAACACCATTCACTGTAATCACTCTATCTTTTACAAAATCAAATTGCGCAATGCTCTCGTGTTTTCCGGTAAAGTTAATGTGCTCATAAATTTCATCCGAAATGATAAAAATATTTGGGTATTTTTCAAAAATTTTTGCCAAAGCATACAACTCATCTTTAGAATAAAACGAACCTGTTGGATTGCATGGTGATGAAAAAATAAATGCTTTAGTTTTTGATGTGATTGCTTTTTCGAGTTGCTCGGCAGTTATTTTATAATCTGTATCAACTTTTGCATTTACAAAAACAGGAGTTCCTTCCGAAAGTTTAATCATCTCCGAATAACTTACCCAGTAAGGCGTTGGCACAATCACTTCGTCATTCTTATTTATGATTGACATCATCACATTCATGATAGAATGTTTGGCTCCGGTTGAAACTACAATCTGATTAGGAGCATAATCCAGATTATTATCGCGTTTAAATTTTGCAGAAATAGCCTCTCTCAAATCAAGGTAACCAACAACAGGAGTATAAAAAGTATAACCATCATCAATGGCTTTTTTTGCTGCATCTTTTATATGTTGTGGAGTTTGAAAATCGGGTTCTCCAAGGCTAAGGTTTATTACATCTACACCAGTTGCTGCCAGCTCACGGCTGAGCTTTGCCATCTTTAGTGTATTCGATTCGGATATCAGGTTTAAACGTGCTGCTAATTCAATCATCGAAAAAATTTAAAGTGCGAATATAATTTTTTATAGATATTCTATTTAATCTTCACTCTTACGTCTTCTACTTTATCTCTCAATATTTTAAAAAACTGGTTACGTTGCTTTTCAGAAACTCCCGAAATTAATATGGATTTGCGTATGAGGTTTTTAAGCCATTCTTCATTTTCGACAACAAAATCAGGATTTGAAGTAGTCATAAAATTAAAAGTATTGTTACTTACAAATGCTATTTTATTTGCACCCATAGTTACCAAAATGCTGTTGTTACCAATCATCACTTCACTACGGTACATAGTAAAATTTTCAGTTGGCTTATCTTTTGAGTTTGTGAGTTTAGAACTTAGTTGTGCTTTTTTCTGCAATACATTTACTACTTCTTCAACGTGCGAACAAATACGTAATGCTTGCTCTTTATCTTTAAAATAACCCGACTCCCAAAAATATTCGATTTGCTTAAGAGTACTATTTAATGTGTCTTCAGTCCATATTTCGGTAGATATAGTTTTGTCATAACTTTTTGCCAGTTCTTTTGCCATATCAATCAATTCCTGATCAACAAGTTTTGAATCAAAATTTTTATCTACAAATTCAGGTGCCGAAATGATACATTTTAACCAATAGAAAATTTTAAAGCTGGCAAATTCTTCATCAATAAAATGATGCCATACCGGAACATCGTCAGCTGCATAAACGATATCTCCGTGTGAAACACTTGCAATTCTATTTACATTTTGTAACAATGTTGACAGCCACTTTTTAAAATTCTCTTTTTTACCTTCCAGTTTAAAAAAATTAAAAGTTACCGTATCTGAATCTGGATGCACATCTGTTTCAAAAGGTATTGCAAAGTGCGAACAGATTTTCATAATCTCTTCAATGTTCAATGGCGTTTCACCGCGCAATCTCCGATATGCACTATCGTTACTCAGCTCTAGCAAATCTGCTAGTTCGTCAACCAATGCAATGTTCTCAGGTAAGGCAGATTTTACTCTTTTCAGAAAAGCATCCTGAACGTGTTTGGCTTTTTGTTCCATGATTTATATATTAAATACAGATAATGTTCAAACGTTTCATTGGCAAGATATAATAATCATCTCTTTTCAATTGCAAAAAATACAAAAATGTTTGATATAAGAATATGATACATGAAATAAATTGGTTTTAATACAAAACATATTTGAATTTACGTTTTCTGCCTTTTTCATTGAGCATAAGCTGCTCATAGTTTTGCCCTCGAAATTTAATCTTAAAACTATGACAAATTTAACCAATCAAGTAAAGCGTTCAATCAGTGTATTGGCATTTACGTTTCTAATGAGTTTCAGTTTGTTTTCGCAACAATTAAAACGCCCTAGCATTACCGTATTAAATATTGATACAAAAGGCGTTCAGCTTGATGCCCAACAAATGGGAAATCTAACTCGTATCGAACTTGAAAAACTCGACACTTTTGATGTAACCGATCGTTATGATGTGGCTTACATCATCGAAAAAAACAAACTCAATATCACTAACTGTTACGGCAAAATGTGTTTACTCGAAATTGGCAACACCATCAAAACTGATTATATGTTAACAGGAAGTGTTGAGCTTTATGGACAAACAATTATTGTTACTTTCAGGTTCATCAACATTGCAAAAGCATCGATTGAAAAAACAACTGTGATGGAATTTTTAAATCTCCCGCTCGAAGTTCAATCAATGACAGGAATTTCGATTCGCAAAATGTTTGGACGACCAAACGATGAAAACACGTTAATCAAACTAACCCAAAAATTTAATTACGAGAGTTCGATGAACAACCCTAATAAAGAAAGGTTGAATCTTTCGGGCCCAAGGTTTGGATATACATTTATAATAGGCGACCAAGTAAGCGTTTTAACACGTTCTCGAAAAGAAGGCGGATATGATGCTTATCCGGCAATGTTTCAGTTCGGTTATCAATTTGAAAAACAATATTTGAACGAAGGTAATTATCAAGCATTGTTCGAATTCATTCCAATGCTCACAGGAATTGACCAACAAATGGTTATCCCTAGTTTAACTTTTTTAAACGGTTTTCGAAATATTAAAAACGGATGGGAAGTAGCGATTGGCCCTGCAATATCGGTAGCTACCTATGCAAAAGTTGGCAAATATGAAAACCATTTGTACACCGATAGCGAACTTCACTCAATTGGAATTTACAACATTGAAACAAAACGCCAACTCGATAGTCGTGGAGATTTAGGATTCAACTCAGCCCTCGTTCTTGCCTTAGGAAAAACTTACAAATCGGGTAAAATGAATATTCCCGTGAATTTATATGCCACAATCCCAACCGATGGAACTTTCCGTCTTGGTCTTTCTGTTGGATACAATTCGAAAAAATAAAATCAGTCGTTTTGACTTAAAAGAGCTCAGAATTAATATTTTGAGCTCTTTTTTTGCGCCAACATTTCCATTTACATTTCTTGCAGGTGTCAATATTTCCTAATATTGCTAATGGTTTCAGTATTGAAGTTAAATAGAAAAGAAATTTAAAATTCAGCATTTATCATTTAAAATTTATTCAAATGAACTTAAATAATTTTACTATAAAATCTCAGGAAGCTGTTGAACTCGCATTGCAAATTGCTATGCAAAACGGACAGCAATCTATTGAGCCCGCTCACCTATTAAAAGCATTAATTCAATCTGATGAAAATGTGATTTCGTATCTATTTAAAAAATTAAATGTAAACGAAACCCGCGTTGAATCAGCTGTTGATGCCATGATTAAAAGTTTTCCAAAAGTTTCGGGAGGCAATCAATATTTATCAAACGATGCCAATCAGGTTATTGTAAAAGCCCAATCTTTTTTAAATGAATTTGGAGATGAATTTGTTTCGGTTGAACATCTTTTGCTAGCTCTTTTTTCGGTAAAGTCAAATGTTTCGTCATTACTCAAAGATTCTGGCATCAATGAAAAAGAATTAAAGAAAGCAATTTTAGAATTACGTGGTGGTAATAAAGTAACTTCTCAAAGTGCCGAAGCACAATACAATTCGCTTAACAAATACGCAAAAAACTTGAATGAACTTGCTCAGCAAGGCAAACTTGATCCGGTTATTGGCCGTGATGAAGAAATACGAAGAGTATTACAAATACTATCGCGTAGAACAAAAAACAATCCGGTGTTGATTGGCGAACCTGGTGTTGGTAAAACTGCCATTGCCGAAGGTTTAGCCCACCGAATTGTAAATGGTGATGTTCCCGAAAATTTAAAATCTAAGAAAATATTTTCGCTCGATATGGGTTCGCTCATTGCCGGTGCAAAATACAAAGGTGAGTTTGAAGAGCGCTTGAAAGCCGTAATAAAAGAAGTTACATCAGCCAATGGAGAAATTGTACTTTTCATTGATGAAATTCACACACTTGTTGGTGCCGGTGGCGGTGGCGAAGGTGCTATGGATGCAGCAAATATTTTAAAACCTGCTTTGGCACGAGGAGAGCTGAGAGCAATTGGAGCAACAACACTTGCTGAGTATCAACGATACATCGAAAAAGATAAAGCGCTCGAAAGACGTTTTCAAAAAGTATATGTAGAAGAACCCAACACAGAAGATGCAATTTCTATTTTACGAGGATTGAAAGAACGCTATGAAGTACATCATAAAGTTCGAATAAAAGATGAGGCAATTATTGCTTCTGTCGAACTTTCGCAACGATATATTTCCGACCGTTTTCTTCCTGATAAAGCAATTGATTTGATGGATGAAGCTGCATCGAAATTACGTTTGGAAATTGACTCAGTTCCTGAAGAATTGGATCAGCTAGAGCGCAGAATTATGCAATTGGAAATTGAACGTGAAGCGATAAAACGTGAAGGTGATAATTCAAAAGTGAAAGACTTGAGTGAAGAAATTGCAAATCTTCAAACCGAAAGAAATTCATTAAAAGCAAAATGGCAAAGTGAAAAAACAATTGTTGAAGGAATTCAAAGTACAAAACAAGAAATTGAAAATTTAAAACACGAAGCTGATACAGCCGAACGTGCTGGTGATTTTGGAAAAGTTGCCGAGATACGTTACGGGAAAATTAAAGAAGCCGAAAAGAAATTAGAGATTTTTAAAACAAAACTTTCGGAAGCACAAATCGATTCGGCAATGGTAAAAGAAGAAGTAACGAGTGAAGATATTGCCGATGTGGTGAGCCGCTGGACAGGCGTTCCCGTTACACGCATGTTGCAAAGCGAGCGTGAAAAATTATTGCATCTTGAAGATGAATTGCACAAACGTGTAGTTGGACAAGAAGAAGCGATTGCAGCAATTAGTGATGCCATTAGAAGAAGTCGCGCAGGATTGAGCGATCCTAAAAAACCAATTGGTTCATTTATATTTCTCGGCACAACAGGTGTAGGAAAAACAGAATTGGCAAAAGCACTTGCCGAATTTTTATTCAATCAAGAAAA
>CANKGI010000096.1 GCA_947481365.1 Bacteroidota bacterium
CTTGAATAATTCTCTGGGGTACACAATTATAAGTAATAAAAATAATGTTCTGTAATTTTTGAGCGAAACTTATAAGGCAATTATTTATAATAGGACGTATTATAAATGTTGAAATATCATATTAAAAAGACCCCTGTAACGACCCCTATAAAAGCAATAAGCAGCGTAAATCAACTGATTTACTGCTGCTTATTCGAGATTTACTGTAGTCCCACTTGGGCTCGAACCAAGGACCTACGGTTTAGAAAACCGTTGCTCTATCCAGCTGAGCTATAGGACCATTTTAGTTTAAAAAGACAATAATCAACAAAATCCTTATCGCTACTTGCCTTTAAAACGAGGTGCAAATAACCAATTTTTTTTTGATGCTGCAAAATCTCATCAAAAATTGTTTGAATATTCCTATTTTTACCTCCCTCAAAAAAGAAATTGATACCTAAAAGTAAAATAGAAGAGATTGTTAATGCTGCCAGAGTAGAAGAGGTTGTTGGTGATTATGTTACGTTAAAAAAACGTGGAGCATCTATGATAGGACTTTGTCCTTTTCATAACGAGAAAACGCCCTCATTCAACGTATCGCCAGTTAGAGGTATTTATAAATGTTTTGGATGTGGTAAAGCAGGAAATGCGGTAAATTTTGTGATGGAGATGGAGCATCTCAATTATATTCAGTCGCTAAAACACCTTGCCGAAAAATACAATATTGAATGGCCAGAGCAGGAAATAACATCTGAAGAAATTGAGGCCGAAAGACAAAAAGCCAGCGAACGTGAAAGTCTTCAAATCATAAATAATTTTACCGAAAAATATTTTGCTGATATTCTCGAAAACGATGAAGAAGGAAAAAACATCGGTCTCTCCTACTTTGAAGAACGCGGTTTCAGAGCTGAAACAATTAAAAAATTTAAACTGGGTTACAGTAAAGACTCTTGGAATCATTTTTACGACACAGCATTAAAAGCCGGATTCAATCCTGAGCTCATCAAAAAATCGGGATTGATAAAAGAAAACGAACAAGGGAAAATTTTTGATGCCTATCGCGGTCGTGTGATGTTTACCATTCATTCGGTAAGTGGAAAACCCATCGCTTTTGCCGGACGATTTCTAAAGAAAGATCCTAAAAGTCCTAAGTATGTAAACTCTCCCGAAACCGAGCTATATCACAAAAGTAACGAGCTTTACGGATTGTATTTTGCCAAACAATCTATTTCAAAAACTGGATATGTTTATTTGGTGGAAGGTTACACCGATGTAATTTCGTTGCATCAGGCAGGTATCGAAAATACAGTTGCCTCATCGGGAACATCACTTACCGAAAATCAAATTAAACTCATCAGGCGATTTACCGAAAATGTGTGTGTGCTGTATGATGGCGATGCTGCTGGTATAAAAGCTTCGCTTCGCGGAATTGACATGTTGCTTGAAGGTGGATTGAATGTAAAGGTAATTTCGTTTCCGGATGGCGAGGACCCTGACAGTTATTGCAAAAAAAGCGGCCCCGTTGAGTTTGCAGAATATCTCGATAAAAACAAAAAAGATTTTATACTTTTTAAAACTGCATTGCTTTTGGAAGATGCCGGAAACGACCCGGTAAAAAAAGCTCAGCTCATCAGAGATATTGTTGAGAGTATTGCCAAAGTGCCCGATGCCATTAAGCGTTCGGGATTTATAAAAGAGTCGGCTAAGATTTTGAAAGCTGATGAGAATTTGCTCATCAACGAAACAAATAAGATTTTAAGAAACAAAAATCTTCAAACAAAAAATGTAATTGCCGATGTTCCCAAAGAATCGAATTACCGCGATGAGATAAAAGAAATATTAGATTTACAATTACACGATCATCAGGAAAAAGATATTATTCGTTTATTAATTGAGTATGGCGATAAACCGGTTGAAGGTTTTAAAAATGCGGCACATTTTATTTTAAACGAATTACATGTTAAAGAAATTGATATCGACCATCCGGTGATTGCCGATATTATTCACGAAACGGCTGACCAACTGGAGAAAGATGAGTTGAACATGATGGCATTTGTGAATCACACAAACACCATCATTACTACTTTTATTGCAACTATTTTAAGTGAGCAACAAGAAATTTCGCCACATTGGGAAAAACGTTTTGATATTATTATGGATGCTCCGGGAGCGAATTATATTTCCGATATCGAATCGGCAATAACGCGTTTGCATTTAAAACAAATCGAAAAAATGATCCTCAGTAATCAGGAGGAATTTAACAAAGCAAAAACCGATGATGAGTTTGATATGCTGCAAAAAGTTCATAAACATTTAATAGAACTTCGTCAGGAGTTATCTCATAAATCAGGAACAGTTATCATTAAATAGATATCGCAAATAGCAATGGAATCAACCGTTCACATCGATAAAAATTTTAACGGCATTAACTTTATCGAACAAGAAACCACGCAACGCGAATTTGAAAAATGTGTTTTCACCAATTGCGATTTTTCGAATGCAGTCTTTGCATCGAGTAAATTTATAGATTGCGTTTTTAATGGTTGTAACCTATCGATGGTAAAATTAAAAAATTGCCAGTTAAACGATGTGGCATTTAAAGATTGCAAAATACTGGGCGTTAATTTTAGCGATTGTATAGACTTTCTGTTTACGGTAAAATTTGAAAATTGTATTCTCAATTATTCAATATTCAGCAAAAAGAAAATGCATAAAACTGCATTCATCAACTCATCACTTACCCATGTTGATTTTACTTCGTGCGATTTAACCAAATCTATATTTACAAACACCGATTTACTCAACACTGTATTCAATTCAACAAACCTGAAAGAAGTTGATTTTTCAAGTGCTTTCAACATCAACATCAATCCCGAAACCAATCAAATAAAGAAAGCAAAATTTTCGGTTAATGGTGCTTTAGGATTACTCAATAAATATGACATCGTTGTTGAATAAATAAAAATTAACTTGCTTTATAAAAAACAAGAATATGAAACCCAAAAATTATTCGACATTTTTATTAGCATTTATTTCTGTAATTTTTATTTCATCATTTCCTTCTTGTAAAAGTGAATGCACTACACAACCTGATGAAACTTTTCTTTTGAGTTCGTCTGATAAAGCTCAAATAGTATATACAGGTAAAGACACACTTAAGTTTTTACACAACTCAATTGATACGATTGTGTTTATAGGCCATGGCAAGCAACCCTATTTAGAAGTGGAATCTGTTACGGGCGGTGATTGCCCTGGGGGAAATAAAAATTATGAGGGTTATAATATAACCTACGTAAGCAGTCAATACTCAAGTAAGATATACTTTAGTCATCATCTATATTTATCGGGTGGAAGCGAAGTTACAGTTGATTTTAACGATGCAAGTTTTGGGTATTCACTTACAGGTGTATTATGGGGGAAAGACACAATTAAGACTTTAAACCAAACTTTTTATAATGCCTGTCATTTTTACACGAATAGTAATAAGACCGATACATTATGTTTCAATAAATCAATTGGCATTTTAAAAATTTCAACCCTTTCTGATAAATGGGAAATAATTAAACCATAATAATATTGATGTTCCAATATTTTAACACGCTGGATGTGTTATCATATAAGGTGTCGCCCTTACAGGGCTTTTATATTTTCCCAATTATTCTTCTATTACTATTTCGCTTCTAACGAAGCTAATATTGCTCCATCGGAGCATAATATTAATAGCATTAGTTTGCTAGCCAATCTTAATAAGCTCCGTAGGAGCGACACGTTTTATCTATTTTAATCCAAAATCGATTTTATTTATAACAACAAATCTTCCATTTTTAGCCAAATGATATTTTATATTTGACCCATGATCATTCATCATAAGACATTAATATCGGAAGACGTAATTGAGAAGAATTTTATTTGCGACATCGAAAAATGCAAGGGAGCATGCTGTGTTGAAGGCGAATTTGGTGCACCAATTACCGAAGAGGAAATAAAAATAATTGAAGCCGAATTTGATAACATCAAACCATTTTTGAGCGATAAAGGATTAAAAGAAATTGAGAAAAATGGCATTTGGGAAAAAGATCGTGATGGAGATATAGTTACTACTTGTCGCAAAAGTGGCGAGTGTAATTTTAGTTCGTATGATGAAAAAGGAATATTGGGCTGTGCCATCGAAAAAGCCTGGAAAGCAGGAAGCACAACCTTTCGCAAACCTATTTCATGTCACCTCTATCCTATTCGTATTACCGAGCTTGCCGATTATGATGCACTCAATTATCATAAATGGGATGTGTGCAAACCGGCATGCAAACTTGGCAACAAACACAAAATGCCTATCTATAAATTTTTAAAAGATGCATTGATTAGAAAATATGGCGAAGAATGGTACAACGAACTTGACGAAGTGTGCGAAGCTTTCCTGAAAAGGAAATGATAAATTTTAAGTTCTGTTTTTAAGAAACTTATACTAAAAATATCCGAAAATCTTTTTTTGGGAGTGCTAATTTATATTATAGGTAGAGGGCTTTTCCTAAAATATTCGAATGATAGAGACTACCAATTTATCTTAACATTTTCAAAATCTATCGAGTCATAAATTAGACTTACACTATCTCCCACATTTCTTCTAAAAAGAGATGGTGCATCTCTGACAACAATAAATTTTTTCTCGTTAATATAATATTCAATCCTTGTTTGATCTTTTGTAAACCCGCTTACTTCAATAACTCGCCCTATTCCATACTTACCACGTATTTCAATATTTTTTTCATCACTATAACCTTTCCACAAAGCATAAGGCATAACAATAAATACAATTACAAAAGAAGAAACTAATATAACCCAACCACGTATGTTTTTTTGATTTTTCAATATCCAAGTACTTTCATCATCGAATCGGCAGTTTGCTCAGTAGCAAAAACTTTATAATTCAATGTTCCATCTTCATTTTTATCAATAATGATATGCTTTGGTGCCGGCACTAAACAATGCTGAATGCCTCCGTAACCGCCCAACGACTCTTGATAAGCACCAGTATGAAAAAATCCCATGTATAATTTTTCGCCATTTAATTTTGGCAAAAACACCTGATTGGTATTGGTATCACTGTTATAAAAATCCTGGCTATCGCAAGTCAGTCCGCCTAAATTGATTCGTTGAAATTCTTTATCCCAATTATTAATTGCAAGCAAAATAAATTTTTGTCCGATGCCCCACGTATCGGGCAAAGTGGTGATGAACGAACTATCAATCATGTACCAAAACTCTTTATCGTTTTGTTGCTTTTCGCCAATAATAGAATATAAAACACCACCACTTTCGCCAACAGTAAACGAACCAAATTCGGTAAAAATATGTGGCACTGCAATGCTTCTCGAATCGCAAATTGTTTTGATGTAATACACTATTTGATCAATCATGTAAGCATAATCGTGCTCTACTCCGAGCGAAGTATAAATTGGCATACCACCACCAATATCAAGCGTATCAAGGTCGGGACAAACTTCTTTCAAATCGCAATACACATTTACCAAACGGGTTAATTCACTCCAATAATATGTGGTATCTTTTATTCCCGAGTTCACAAAAAAGTGAACCATTTTCAATTTAAACTTTTCGTTTTGCTGTAATTTATTTTTATAAAAATCAACAACATGTTTCGAGCTCATTCCGAGTCGAGATGTGTAAACAAAAAAACCGGGTTCTTCTTCGGTAGCGATGCGAATTCCTAATTTCATTGGCTTCTTGGCGTACTTATTCATCAACTCCAATTCTTCAGGATTATCAAGTACACATATCAGATTTTCAAAACCTCCATTCACAAAATCGATCATATTTTCTGCATACTGTTCGGTTTTATATCCGTTGCAGATAATATATTTTTGTTTGTCTAATTTTTTGTCGGCATACATTTTTCTCAATAGATCTAAATCAAATGCCGATGAAGTTTCGATATCACATCCATTTTTCAAAACCTCTTCAATTACAAATGAGAAATGCGAGCTTTTGGTACAATAACAATAGTTGTATTTGCCTTCGTAACTGTATCGCTCAATTGCCTGATTAAACAAGGTACGCGCCTTTTCTATTTGCGAACCAATTTTTGGCAAATAGGTAAACTTAAGTGGAGTGTCAAATTTTTCAATCAGTTCCATCAGGTCTACATCCTGAAAAAATAATTGATTATTGCGAACTTCAAATCCGTGACGAGGGAAATAGAACGTTTGATTGATTAGATCGATGTACTTGTTTTTAACCGGTAATGCTGCCAATTCTATAGTAAATTATTTGTGGTGAATAATAAATTTTTATCGGATGCAAGTTTAGAAAAACAGAATGAATTTCTATGTTAAAAAATAATGAAGGTGCATAAGTTTTTTATGCCGGAAATTTTACTTCGATTCGGGAGTTAAAAATATCTCTGCCATCATACACCTGGCGCTTCCTCCACCATTTGATTCGATGGTGTACAATTGCACAGGTAAAATTCGGGCAAATGCATTGAGCGTTGCAATTTGTGCCGGTAGTAAAGATGAATATGCCTGCTCGCTCATTACAAGCAAATGTTCGCCATGCTTGTTTACCAGCTCGAGCATGTTGCCTGCAAAATGATGCAATTGCTCGAGTGTAATTTCGATAATGGTTTTATTGGTTGATTCGCGTATGCGTTTCTTTTCATTTTCATCGACAATGGCTTCCATACAAATAACCATAAATTTTGTTCCTACACACATCACCACATTGGTGTGATAGATGAGCAATCCTCCGTTATCGCGTGCAGTAAACGAAACCAATGTATAACCAAATGCGTTACAAAACTGAGTGAGCATATCGGCATGTGTGCGAGGCGAAAGACAAGCATAACAAATTTTATTTTCGCGATCGAGAACCATGCTGCCTGTTCCTTCCAAAAATTTATTTTCCTTTTCCGATTCGGTAAAATCAATAATATCTTTCAATTCAAATTTATCCGAAATCATTTCAACAATGTCGGCTCTTCTTTCCAGTCTGCGGTTTACAGCCTGCATTGGATACAAGCCAACCAAGCCATCATCGTGAAATGAAATCCAGTTGTTCGGAAAAATCGAATCGGGTTTATGAGGTTCTGTGGTATCGTCAACCACCATTACATCAATACCATTTTCTTCGAGCAAAGTAACCATATTGTTAAACTCATCGAGTGCTTTTTGTTGTGTATCTTCAGCCTTTGCTGCAGCATTTTGAAAAGCATTACTGCCCGATGTTTCTTCGTTAAACGAAAACCTTACCGGACGAATCATGAGAATATTATTGGTTGCTTGCATGCTTTTTTTTAAATACTTGTACAGACGTAACATGTTACGTCTCTACGTAAATTGACATCAAATATAAAACGACATTGTGTATTTCCGTTCAAATTTTTGGTTTGGCAAAATGGTATTCATACCTTCTTTGTTTTCTATTTCAATTTGCTCACCAACACTTCCGGCAATGCCACACCAAGGTTCGAGACAAATAAAATGCTCGCAATCTTTCTTGCTCCAAATACCTAAATAAGCAAAATCATTCCAAGTCATTTCTATTTTATGGTGCGATGTTTTTGAGCACAATTTTATTTTTTTCGACTTCAGATTTTTTAACACAGCGGCATCTTTATCAAATAAAGACTTATCCAATTCGAGCTTGTTCGATTGAAGTAAAATAGTTTCAGAAATTCCATTCAGCAAACCATCGGTTAGCAAATATCTTTGGTCGTTTTCTTCTGCTTCAAACTCAATAAAATAATCGTTTAGATTTTTAGAAGGCAAGTTAAATCCCGGGTGTGCCCCAATAGAAAAAAACATTTTATCAGTTCCGCAGTTAATCACCTCGTAGCCGCATTCAACTGTATTTTCGGTAAGCGTATAACTCAATCGTAAATCGAAATGAAAAGGATAAATGTTAAGCGTTTCGGTTGTTGAAGTTAAACTAAAAACAATTTTCGATGGTGTATTTTCTATCACTTCAAAATGCCAATCGCGGGCAAAGCCATGTTGTGGCATTTCATATAAATTACCGTCAACAAGCAATTGGTTATTGAATGGTTTTCCAACAACAGGAAATAAAATGGGTGCTGTTCTTCCCCAAACATTTGCATCGGCTTGCCACAAAAATTCAAAATTACTTTGCTTATGTATGATACTTTTTAGCTCGGCACCTTTTGAACTTATCGAAACTTTAAGCTGTTCGTTCTCCAGAAAATTCATTTTCAATTTTAGTGATAAATTGTTAAAATAAAGTCAGGTGGAAACACCTGACTAACTCTGTAATTCATAAATATTTCTTAATAATTACATCAATTGTTTAATTTACAAACACTTCTTATTAATTTCACACCATAATATCTCTGTTATGAAAAAAATAATACTCGCCTTATTTATATCATCTTTACTTTCTATACTTTCAAATTCGGCTTTTGCATCTCACCTAGTTGGATCAGAAATATCCTATACATGCACATCAACACCAGGAATTTGGCATATTACTTTAGTTATTTATAGAGACTGCCAAGGAATACCAGTTGGGAATTGTACAGGAAGTTGCGGTAGTACATGCTCTCCTTCAAGTCCTGTTTCTATAACAGGTGCTGATCCTTCATGCAATGGAACTCCATTTGGAAATTTTAATGTTGTACTCACCAGTGTGATTGATGTAAATCCCACTCCGATGTGCCCTAGTGCAAGAAGTATTTGTACAAACATGGGTTGTATTATACCCGGAACTTACACACCCGGAATTGAAAAATATACTTTTGAAGGAGATGCTGATTTACGCAACAGTGCCGGAATACCTTCAAGTTGTTGCAATATTAGAATTTCATGGACGGAATGTTGTCGCAACAGTGCTATCACAACCGGTGCTGCAGGAAATAATTTTTACATTGAAGCGGTTATCAATCGTTGTGCTTCAATGTCGCCTTGTAATAGTTCTCCAATACTTTCTAATGATGCTATTGCTATTATTTGTAACGGGCAATCGTATGTGTTTAACAATGGCGTTATCGACCCCGATTATGATTCGCTTACTTATTCGTTTACTCCTGCTTTACAATCTGCTGGCCAATCGGTTACTTATAATGCACCTTTTACTTATGATGCACCGATGCCTTACACAGGAAATAAAAATGATAACTTTCCGCTAGGAATTAAGTGTGACCCAATAACAGGAGATATTATGTTTACCCCTAGTTCTGCACCAAGCGCACAAATTGTTGGTGTAGTTGCAATTGAAATAAAACAATGGAAAAACATAAGTGGAATACCAACAGTAATTGGAATTACACGCAGAGATATTCAAATGTGGTTGATCCAGTGTATACCAAATAACCCACCACGATTAATGACAAATCCATCAAACGGAAACCAACCAAAAACTTATTGGGAAATTGAATCAGGGAATACTTTATGCTTTGATGTGATAGCAAAAGACACCGATTTTTATCCATTTAATATACCTCCAATTTCGGATACAACTGATTTAACTTGGAATGCTGCACTCGCTTCAAAAGGTGCAACATTTCTACCTAAATATACCGTTCCAAATAGAACTATTTATGGACCAAGAGAAGATAAATATCAGTTTTGCTGGACACCAACAAACGCTCAAGCAAACAGTCTTCCATATTACTTTACAGTAACTGGAAAAGACAGACAATGTCCAAATCCTGGAAAAGTAACAAGATCAATTGCCATTAAAGTTCTTGCGTATCCAAGTGCTACAATTCATAAAACATATTTGGGTTGCAACCAATGGAGTTTAAGTTACACAAACATCAATCCAGCAGTACCAATTATTTTTTCAGATTTTCAGATTGCAAAAATTCCAAACGATTTTTCGGGAACGAATCTGAACCATTATTTTAATATTTCAGCTCTTCCAATTCAACATTTTAAAATTGGTGGAAGATATTTAGTTGAACTAGATGTTCATTCAATTGGTCCATATGGTGTTGGATATTTAACGAAACAATATTTTGACACGTTATATGCTGACACAGGAATTGTTATTAATGTTAAAGATACAGCAATTTGCAACACCTCATCAGTTATGATCAACTTTAATGCAAGCTGGGGGCATCCACCCTATTCGTATCGCTTTTTTATTGCACCCGATACAATTACACCAATTAATTCTAACTTTAATATCAATAATTATTTTGTAACTGGAGTAAATAAAACCACACAATATATTTTACAAGTACGAGATACTTTTGGTTGTCGTTTTTATGATTCTACTGTTTGGATTTATCACAAACCTGTATTGCCAGTAATTTCTGGAAATACTAATGTTATAACAGGTTCGTATAATTTTTACAGTGTAACAAATAATAAACAAAGTACTTATAATTGGTTATCAGGAAAAGGGAATATTTTAAATGGGCAAGGAACGAATAATATTGATGTTGTATTTGTTGATTTAGGAAAAGATTATTTAAAAGTTAACGAATATTCTTCGACTTGTGTGAGCGATACAGCTTCAATAACTATTCAGGTAAATGGTGTTGGAATCAATGAAACCAATACTTTCGAGCATTTCAATTTATTTCCAAATCCTACAAAAGGAATTTTGAATATCGAATTAACATCGCTAGAAAAGCAAGTTGAAATACATGTGTTTGATGTAAAAGGCAGTTCAGTAAAATCGTTTCAATTCGAAAACAACAAAGACATTTTTAAAACCGAAATTGATTTAAGCACAATTACCAAAGGCGTTTATTTTATCGAAATCAAATCGGGAAATAAAACAGCGCAACGAAAAATTACGCTTGAGTAAATAATAATTTCTCAATCCTAAAATATCTTTATGTTTCAGATGGAATTGTTCGACCCCTTCGGGGTCGAATGTTTTTAAAATAATCTTGCTATTCATA
>CANKGI010000097.1 GCA_947481365.1 Bacteroidota bacterium
TGGTATGATTTAATTATGGCTGTCGACCCAAACAATGCTAACAATGTGCTTGTGGGAGCAATTGATCTTTTTTACTCGACTAATGGTGGAAGTTCATGGAGTCAGATTTCTCAATGGTATAATTTTGGAGCCGGTTGTTCGGTGGTTCATTCCGATCAGCATGCAATCGTTTTTAAACCTGGTTCTTCGTCAACGGTTGTTTTTGGAAATGATGGAGGTGTTCATTACACATCAACTTTATCTACAGCTGCATCATCAACAACAGCAATCACATCAAGAAACAAAGATTATAACGTAACACAATTTTATGCTTGTGCAATTCATCCAACAGCAAGTTCAAATACGTTTTTGGCTGGTGCACAAGATAACGGAACGCAGCGTTTTACAACAGCCGGTATTAATGCTACAACTGAAGCCTCAGGTGGCGATGGTGCCTTTTGCTTTATTGATCAGGTAAACCCTAATTACCAAATAGCATCATACGTTTACAATTCATATTATTTATCTACCAATGGTGGCGTTGGTAATTTTAACACAACATTATCTGCTGATCAATCTACAGGAAGATTTATCAATCCATCAGCTTATGATAACAACTTGCACATTTTGTATTCGTGTAAAAGCACTTCATCTATTTGGCGCATAAAAAACATCAACACTACACCAACTTCACCGCAAAGTGTTAGTATTTCGGGTATGGTTGATTATGTAAGTAATATTCATGTTTCACCATACACTACCACATCATCAACTTTGTTTGTTGGAACCGAAGCAGGTAAATTATTTAAAGTTACAGGTGCTGAAAATACACCAACAACAACAGATATTACGGGAGCAAGTTTCCCGGCAGGTTCAATCTCATGTATTGAAATTGGAGCAAGCGAAAACGAATTGCTTGTTACATTTTTTAATTATGGTGTAGTTTCTGTTTGGTACACATCAAACGGAGGTACAACATGGGTGAGCAAAGAAGGAAATTTACCTGATATGCCTGTACGTTGGGCACTGTTTAATCCATTAAACCGCAACGAAGTTTTGCTGGCTACAGAACTTGGAATTTGGTCGTCAACCAATTTAAATGTTGCTTCTCCAACATGGGCAACAGCAAATAACGGAATGGCAAATGTGAGAGTTGATATGTTGCAAATTCGTAGTTCGGACAATATGGTAATCGCAGCTACACATGGTCGTGGTTTGTTTTCGAGTGCTGGTTTCACCATGTCATCACCACCCGTTGCTGCTTATAATTTAAGTACACAAATTCCGTGTATCAACGAAACTGTAACGATGACAGATTTAAGTTCTAATACTCCAAATTCATGGCTATGGAGTATTTCACCATCAACCTATACATTTGTTGGAGGAACAACAGCAACATCACAAAATCCACAAATACAATTTACTGCCGCAGGACTATATAACATCACTTTAACAGCTACCAATCCATCAGGGTCGAATAGTGTAACAATAAATAATGTTTTATTAGCAGGAGGTTTCCAATTACCATTTACTGAAAATTGGGAAAGCTCATCAACTTACGGATTCTGGAAAATTGATAATCCTGATGCACCGGATACAACATGGTCAATTTTTTCGGTTGCAGGAAATGGCAGCAGTACTTTAGCAGCCGGAGTAAACAATTATGATTACAGTACAGCGGGTACAGCAATAAAACGTGATGGGTTGATTTCACCTGCAATCAGACTTTCGGGATATTCATCAGCAAGTTTAACTTTTAAACACGCTTACAGAAGATACTCTACAACAAATCAGGATTCGATGGTGGTGTATGTTTCTACAAATTGTGGAACAACTTGGAATCGTGTTGCAACATTTAAAGAAACCCAAACTGTTACACCTTATGTTTGGATATCGAATTCAAATCTTACAACAATATTTACACCAACAACTTCGGCAGATTGGTGTGGAGTAACAAATTATTCATCGTGCAAAACAATAAACCTTACTCCGTATGTTGGCAATACAATCAAAATAAAATTTGAAAACATAAGCGGTTACGGAAATAATTTATATCTCGATGATATTAATGTTACAGGTGTTTCGAGTTTACCTGCTCCAGTTGCTGATTTCACAGTATCATCAACTACTCCGTGCACAGGTACAACTGTAACTTTTACTGATATTACAACCAATACTCCTTCATCATGGAGTTGGGTTTTTACACCTGCCACTGTTACTTTTTTAAATGGAACAACTGCCACTTCACAAAACCCTGTTGTATCATTTAACGCTACCGGAAATTATACTGTAGCATTAACAGCAGCTAACACTCAAACAAATAATACGAAGACAAAAACAAATTATATTTCGGTATCAGCATCAAGCACACCAACAATTACAATTGCATCTGCTGATACAAATATTTGTTCGGGAACAACTGCCTCATTTACTTCAATAAATACATTTGGCGGAACAACTCCGAGCTATCAATGGAAAATAAACGGAACAAATGTTGGTACAAATTCCTCTTCGTTTTCATCAACCACATTAAATAATAATGATACTGTTTATTGTTTGCTTACAAGCAACGCTAGTTGTGTTTCTCCGGCAACAGTTACATCAAACAAATTCGTTATAAAAGTAACTACAGCATCTACTCCTGCAATTTCTATTTCTACGAATGATACAAATATTTGTTCAGGGGTTAATGCATCTTTTATTTCTGCAATACTAAATGGTGGATCAACACCAATGTATCAGTGGAAAGTGAATGGAGTGAACGTTGGAACAAATATTTCTACATTTTCGTCAACCACATTAAATAATAATGATACCGTTTATTGTATGCTCACAAGCAATGCAAAATGTGTATCACCTACTTCAATCATTTCGAATAAAAAATTGATAAAAGTAAATATTAAACCAATTGTTACTTTAACATTAAATACGCACACACTTTGCAACTTTGATACAACGATAACATTAAATGGAGGTAATCCATCTGGTGGAAATTATTCGGGAACAGGTGTTACAACAAACCAATTTAAGCCTTTGGTTTCGGGAGTTGGCTTGTTTACAATCACCTATTCTTACACCAACGTTTCAGGTTGTTCAAATACTGCTACCGATCAAATTACAGTAAATGCAATTCCTGCTGTACCTAGCATCACACGTATTAACAATACACTCACTTGCAGTTTAACAGGAGTAACTTATACATGGTTGTTAAATAATGTTCCGATAAACGGTGCAACAAATCAAACATATGATATTTTACAAAGTGGAACCTATAAAGTTGTGGTAAAAAATGCTAACGGATGCATAAATATTTCGAGTGATTTTATAGCATACAAAACAGGCATAAAAGAAATTTCGGGAGTAAGCGGAGTAAAAATATTTCCTAATCCAGTTAACGAAATTTTGAGTGTTGAGTTTACAACATCGAAAAAGAAAAACATTCATTTCACCGTTTATGATGTTTCGGGTAAAAAAGTTTTAGAAGAAACAAAATCATTTGAAGAAGGTGAAAATTCGCATCAATTGAGTTTTAGCAATTTCGCAAAAGGTGCCTATTTGATTGAAATGAATGATGGCCATTCGATGATTCAAAAATCTGTTGTGAAAGAATAATTTAGTGAATTTTCAATTCGAACTTGTTTAGAATGATTTGTTTTTCGACAAGTTCGAATTGATATTACTTTTTTTACAGAACATTATAAGTTGCCAACTCGCAACCATTCTTATAAATACAATCGATAAATTGTAAATTCATTTCTTCTTTCACAGCAAGCATGTGTGCAGCATCATTTCCAATCACAAAATAAATGATGGTGATATTCAAAGCACGTTGATCAACATCAGTAAAATGAACAATACAATCGTTTGTTGTACGAGGGTTTATTTCGATTAGATTTTTTATTTCGTTAACAATATGAACAATTGAATCGGTTTTGCTTCCGTGCTTCAAAGAAAGGGTCATGTTTACTCTTTTATTGTCGCTTTGAGAAATATTGTTCAATGCCGAGTCAATCATTTTTTTATTTGGAACGGTAAGCAATGTTTTATCAAACGTTCGAATACGTGTTGTGCGAAATCCAACATGTTCAACTGTACCTTTTATTTCACCGGTTTCAATTTGGTCTCCGGCTTTAAAAGGTTTATCAAGATAAATAATAAATGAGCCAAGTAAATTTGCCAAAGTATCTTGAGCAGCAAGCGCAACAGCAAGTCCTCCAATACCTAACGAAGCAACCAAAGCTGTAATATTTACACTGAAAATAAAACGCAATCCGGCAAAAATGGCTAGGATAACAATAACAACTTTGGAGAGTTCTTTCAAAAAAGTTGCAAGCTCTTTTGTCATTGGCGAGTCCTCACGATTACGAACAACAAATGCAAAAAATTCAGTGCCTCGCAAAATCATTCTGGTAATTACTGTAAGTAAAGCAATGTCGTATACGGTGCTAATAAACCAGCGTAATCCAATTTTTTCACCAACTACCAAATGCCAACTGTCGGGAAAATGCAAACGATCAAAAGCAAAATACAAAATGAGTAAAGTAATTAATTGCTCTAGAGGTTTTCTTTCGAGCTGTACGAAAACTTCTGAAAATTGGTTATCCGAAAATTTCTTTAAAATTCGAAATGATTGTTTGCTGATAAAACTTGCTCCAAAGCGTTTGAATACAAATCCAAACAATAAAATACCCAAACAGAAAGCATATTCGAAAACGGGATTGTCAAAAATTTCTTTGTCAAAAATTGTGTTATCCATTTGGCAAATATAATAATGTAAAAAGTATTGAAAAGAAAAGCTTGTTAATAGCTGTAAACAGTGTATTTCTTTTGTTTATCTTTTAACAAAACGAGAAACATTTTACCAAAAGAATATAGTTTGTATTCTTTCATTTTATCTCTGTTCATCAGGATGGTTATTTCTCTTTCGGGTGATGCTTGAGGAAACGCGTTATCAGAACTCAATATACTTTTCTTCTCTAGCTTTTTTAAAGCACCATTTCCTAAATCAAATTGGTAAAAATATCTATTGAGCGCGTATTTAAATTTGTAATTAAAAAAATCATTCCGTGTATCAAAAAACATTTGTGTTTCTTCAAACAGGCTTGAATAATTTTCAAAAATCCGATCATAATAAGTTTTGGTCCATACCTCACAACCTTCCATGTCAAGTAATCTTAGCATAATTCCATTATTAGAACTATTTATTTCTTTTGGGCTTCTTACATAGCTGTGAACATAAAAATTATGTCGCTGTTTATTATATAGAAGTTCAAATGATAAAAATTCGAGAGACGGATCATTTTCTGGTTTATTATGAAAATCGAAAGTCCTAACGACAGAAAATTTCAGATTAAACTCAACAATACTCATTCCATTTTGTCCTTTAGCAGGACCATTTTTTAAGATATACTGACGAGAAAAAGTGAACAAATGTTTTGGTTCATCATATGCAATAAAAGTCCAAATTCGTTTACGCAAACCTTCATCACCATTCATCAATGGAAATTCGAAATTTATTTTTGTTGCTACTTCGGGTTTACTTAAATCAATAAAAAAATAAGTGTCAAAAAATGATGTGCCTCTTTCGCATCTCAAAGCAACAAATAATTTATTTTCAAACTTAATTACTGATTTAACTACGGGAGTATAAAAACCTGCTTCACTATTTTGTTTTGGTAAAATAAGATCGTTCTCGTCAAATATTTGCCATATCGTTTTGGTGGATGTGTATGATTTATTTTCTGCAAAATTCGATTTATAAAATATATCCACTTCAAATTTATTGGCATTTATTTTAACCGTAAAAACCCTTGTCGAATCAGACTCATAAGCTTCTGCGTGATTTAGTTCTATTACTGTTTTACCATCAGCACTGATATAATGTGCACTTGTTGGTCGGTTTGGTTTATGAATATCAAGAACAATTCCATCTGTAAGTTCTGAAACATGTATGTCTTCATCCTCCACTTTTGAAATATCAGAAGCAAAAACTTTTTTAAGCTCTTGCGAAAAACAAAATCTTGCAAAAAGTAAACTAAATATACAAAAGAGAATGAATGGCTTTTTCATGGATATTGAAATGTGAAGTTAATGCGCTTCAAGCCAATTTTCACCAACACCAGCTTCAACAACAATCGGAACTTCTAATTGCATAGCATTTTCCATTTCGTGTTTTATCAATTTTTTCATGACTTCAACTTCATCTTTGTGAACATCAAAAAGCAATTCATCATGAACCTGAAGAATCATTTTAGATTTATGAATTAAGATTTCAGATTTCATTGCATGATGAATTTTTATCATTGCAACTTTTATCATATCGGCTGCCGAGCCTTGAATGGGTGCATTGATGGCATTTCGTTCTGCAAAACCACGTACGGTAAAATTTTTCGAATTGATGTCTCGTAAATATCTTCTTCGTCCTAAAAGTGTTTCAACAAATCCATTTTCCTGTGCAAAATGAATGGTGTTATTCATGTATTCTTTAATACGCGGATATTGTAAAAAATATTCTTCAATAATTTGTGCGGCTTCTTTGCGTGGTATTCCTAAATTTTGTGAAAGTCCGAAAGCCGACTGTCCATAAATAATTCCGAAGTTCACAGCCTTTGCATTTCTTCGTTGATCACTTGTTACTTCCTCGAGTGGAACATGATAAACTTTTGAAGCTGTTGCGGTGTGAATATCAATTCCGTTTTTAAAAGCTTCGATCATATTTTCTTCTTTCGAAATAGATGCAATAACACGCAATTCTATTTGCGAATAATCGGCACTGAGCAAAACATAATCATCATTTCTTGGAATAAATGCTTTCCGAATTTCTCTTCCTTTTTCTGTTTTTATGGGAATATTTTGAACATTCGGATTGGTTGAACTTAATCGTCCGGTGGCTGCCACAGCCTGATTAAACGATGTGTGAACACGACCTGTTTTTTCATTAATCAATTGTGGCAATGCATCAACATACGTTGATTTTAGTTTTTGTAACTGACGAATATCCAAAATGCATCTTACAATTTCGTGCTCCTTCAATCCACTCAAAACATCTTCTCCGGTTTGATACTGACCAGTTTTTGTTTTCTTTGCTTTGGGGTCTAACTTTAAATGATCGAACAACACTTCGCCCAATTGTTTTGGCGATGAGATATTGAAATTCAATCCACCTGATAATTCGTAAATACGTTTTTCTAGTTCGGCAACTTGCTTACCTAACTCAATAGAATATTCGTCTAAGAAATTTTTGTTGATACGAACACCTTCGCGTTCCATATCACTTAAAATATCAATGAGTGGTACTTCTACTTCGTCAAATAATTTTTGTGCGTTAACATCAGGCAATTGAGGTGCGAATAATTTTTTTAGCTGCAAAGTGATGTCGGCATCTTCGGCAGCATATTCTTTTATTTTATCAATGTCCACATCACGCATGTTCAATTGACCTTTCCCCTTCTTACCAATCAACGTTGAAATTGAAACAGGTTCGTAATTCAAATAAGTTGATGAAAGAAAATCCATACCATGTCGCAAATCTGCGTCAATCAAGTAATGAGCAAGCATTGTGTCAAACCATTTTCCTTTGAGCTCAATGCCATAATTTTTTAAAATACCTAAATCGTATTTTATATTCTGACCAATTTTTGTAATGGATTCATTTTCAAAAAACGGTTTAAATTCTTCAAAAATGTTTTTTGCTTCCGTTTGATTTTGCGAAAAAGGAACATAAAATGCTTCGCGTTCTTTATACGAAAATGATAATCCTACAATCTCAGCATCCAGTGTTTCGAGATCAGTCGTTTCGGTATCAAAGCAAACTTCTGTTTGTTGTAATAATTTTTCTAAAAGCTCTTTTCTTTTTTCAATCGTATCAATTAAAAAATAAGTATGTTCGGTATTTGTGATGTTGTTTTTCGGAACGGAAGATTCTTCTGTAGGATTTAGGGGTGAGGCAATAGGGCTTAGTGTTTGTGTTCCTTGATTAAATAAATCGAATGTTGAAGAAGAGTTCTCAACTCCGCTCGAACTGACATTTTCAGTCGACTGTCGACTGTCAACTGTCGACTGACTTCCAATCTCAAACACCCGTTTCAACATCGTTTTAAATTCGAGTTCGTCAAATAATTTTTCAACTGCTTCTTTATCGGGTGGTTCTAAAATCAACTGTTCTTCAACCAATTCAATAGGCACATTTAAATCAATTGTTGCCAAGCGTTTTGAAAGAAATGCCTGCTCTTTATTGTTCTCTACGTTTTCTTTTTGCTTGCCTTTCAATTCATTCGTGTGTTCATACAACCCTTCTACCGAACCATATTTTTGAATAAAGACTTTCGCTGTTTTCTCACCAACACCTGGCACACCGGGAATATTATCAACTGCATCACCCATCAATCCCAAAATATCAATCACTTGTTTTACATCGGTAATTTCCCAACGTTTTAAAATTTGTGGAATGCCCAACACTTCAAAATCATTACCTAAATGAGCAGGTTTATAAATAAAAATATGTTCACTTACCAATTGTCCGAAATCCTTATCGGGAGTCATCATGTAAACATCGTAGCCAACTTTCTCTGCTTTTTTTGCAATCGTTCCAATGATATCATCCGCTTCATAACCATCCAAAATGAGCAAAGGAATTTTTAATGCTTCGGTAATTTTACGTATGTATGGCAATGCTTTCGAAATGTCTTCGGGCATCTCTTGTCGGTGTGCTTTATAAGCTTCAAATTCGATGTGTCGTGCTGTTGGTGCTGAAGTATCAAACGACACTCCGATATGTGTAGGCCTCTCTCTTTTCAATACATCAAGCAACGTGTTGGTATAACCAAAAATTGCCGAAGTATTAAAACCATAAGAAGTTATTCGCGGGTTTTTGCTAAAAGCAAAATATGCGCGATATACCAGCGCCATCCCGTCTAAAAGAAATAATTTTTTTTCTGCCATGAGTTGTCCTCAAAGATATTTTTATCGGACAAATTTTTTAGAAGAAAATTTGAAATGTTATATAATAATTTACGAAGTCAGTTTTAAAAATATTAATACAATCCAATCATTTTATATATAATCTCCATCGAAATATTTTTGCTGTAGATTAATTTATCATTTTCGATTCTGAGTTCTACATTCTGTGGATCAAACTCAACAGGAATAAAATCAGGATTTTGTTTCTCATTACCATCCAAATTATTCATCAATCTTGGATAGAATAATCTTTTAAAAAGGATAAATCTAGTTTGTTTTTGGGTAACTGATGTCGGTCTTAAATATATTAAAACAGGAATGCCATTCATTAAAGTATAATAATTGGGAATCGCTTTATTTAGATCACTCCTATAAATAATTGCAGATAAATAGATGCTAAATGCTTCATGAGACTGTTGTTCAATAATCATTATTGGTAATCCTTCTTTTTTCAGATCTGCTCTATATTTATCAAGATATTTGTTTAGTTCGTTTAGGACTATTTTACTATTTATTTCAACTCTAAATGACTTTTTCTTCAACAAAAAATCTGTAAACTGTTTGTTATCATTTTGACCAAACAATTGACTATGAAATATGAATGTAAGGATAAGAAAAGTTGAAGTTTTACAAAACATTAAAGAATATTTAAGAATTTATTTCAACGCTTTCAACTGCTCTTCGCCAATTTCGTATTCCCATTTTTGTGCGCCATCTTTATCAAAACACGAAAATTTTACTTTGCGCATTCCTTTTTTTCCGCTGAGCGAAACCACACAATAATTATTTTCCATCACCAAACTATTCTTAATACGCATGGGATTGTTAAATTCTTCGGCAGTATCAGCAATCATTTCGGGACTGCTGCTAAGTGCTGATGATGTGAGCTCAAACAACGAATAACCCAAATCGGTTTTGCGTTTATTATACTCCAGCATTTCGGTTAAATGTCGGTCGCCCGAAATAAAAATCACACCGCTAATTTTATTGGCAATAATATAATCGATAATACGCTGACGTTCGTTTTTAAATAAATTGAAAGACTCTTTGTTGGTATGCTCATTTAAAAACTGTCCGCCTACACACACAAATTTAAATGTTGCTTTTGAGTGTGCCAATTGAAATAAAAACCATTGCATTTGTTTTTCGCCAAGTTGTGTTTTATTTGGATTTTTTTCTTCGTTCAAATCTGTTTCATCGCGCCACCAGCGGTTGTCTAGCAAAATAAAATCTGCATCGCTGTAGCTAAACGTTGAGTAAATTCCTTCATTATTTTCGCCATACATTTTATTGCCCCAGTATTCCTTAAAATTTTTGTACGATGTTTCTTTCATCGGAAAACCTTTACCACTGTTATTGTCGCCATAATCATGATCATCCCAAATAGCATAATTGTTTTTCATTGCCAATAATTTTTGTAAATTTTTATCACTTCGTGTATGGCGATAACGATATGCTATTCCGTTTTCGGTACTGTAATCGGCTTCGCGTAAATAAGCATTATCACCAAGCCATAACATAAAATCGGCAGGCACATCAGCCATTCTCCAAAACATGGAAGTTCCTTGTCCGTAAGGCTTTCCAGGCCTATCGTAAATTGAATCATTTACATAATTACATGAGCCTGTTAGGAAACTAAATTCGGGTGGATCGGTTCTCCATTCCCACAAATATTTTGTTTTAAATTTTAGCGGATACGAAAACTTTTGTTCTTTTCCATCGAGCAAAATTTTGTATTCGTATGTTGTTCCCATCGTAAGATTTGTGGGAATAAACTTTGCGATAAATGCTTGTTTGCAAATGCTGTCATCCGGATTGGTTATCGAAATTTCTGTTTTCAGTTTTGGGGTAGCAAGTGCCGAATATTGCAGCGTAATTTTTTTACAGCAAA
>CANKGI010000098.1 GCA_947481365.1 Bacteroidota bacterium
AAATATGGTAAGCAAATCAAGAAATCCATTTACAAATCTTTCTAAACCAAATTTAGTTGTGCCGTATTTTCGCTCACGATGATGAACAGCCTTTTCTGTGATTTTTCTAAAGCCAGCCCATTTTGCAATAACAGGAATGTAACGGTGCATTTCGTTGTACACCTCAATTGATTTTACCACATCTTTACGATATGATTTTAAACCGCAATTGAAATCATGCAACTGCAAACCACTCATTTTACGCGTAGCCCAATTGAATAATTTTGTTGGAACGGTTTTGCTTAGTGGGTCGTGGCGTTTCTTTTTCCATCCCGAAACAATATCGTATCCATCATTAATAATCATATTGTAAAGGTCAGGAATTTCATCTGGCGAATCCTGTAAATCGGCATCCATTGTTATCACTACTTCACCACAGCATTGCTGAAATCCAACATTAAGTGCAGCTGATTTTCCGTAATTTCTGCGAAAGCGAATCCCTTTAACATGAGGATTTTTTTGATGATAAGATTGAATAACATCCCAAGATTTATCGGTACTTCCGTCATCCATCATCAATACTTCATACGAAAATTTATTTTCATCCATCACACGTTCTATCCACTGCAATAATTCAGGAATCGATTCTTCTTCGTTGATTAACGGTACGATTACGGATATGTCTGTTTTACTCATTAATATGTTATTGGATATCGATTATTTTTTTATTCTTTTTAAAAATTGCAGCCATAATGAGTGCAATAACTCCACCAAATATAATGGTGAAAAAGTACTGTTCGCCTATTCTTGCAGGTGTTTGACTAAAATCTTTTTTATCAATATCTCCAATAGCCTTTTCAATACTTTCTTGTGGTGTTCCAAATTTTTCCATCATGGCTGTGGCACTTTCAATTGCTTTTGTTTTGATATACTCGGCAAGGCTTGGATCGATAATATTATAAAGCACATAATTAAAAACACTTTGTAAAAGACCTCCTCCAATAATGACAACAAAGCAAACTAAAAAGGCATCTCCAAAACTGATTAATCCACCGAGTTCTTTTCGTCTACCTATTAAAGCAAACGAAAGAATGGTGATATTTAAAGCTAATGACAATAGTCCAAACCACCATTCAACCATCATTGGTTTATTGATTAAATAAGCAAGCAGGTAAATTAAAATATTTACCATACCGTATATCAAACCCCACTTAAGGGCATATTCTAAATTGGCTTTTTGTTGGTTTTCCATTTGTGGCTATTTTGATAACAAAGAAAATAATTTTTACGCATTAATCTAATAGCTGACAGGTATTTTTAGTAAAGTGAGTATTCGTAATTAATTGTTTCGAAAAACAAGGATGCTGTTGGTGCCAAATAATTTGATGATTTCAGCTTTCGTAAAATGTGCCATTAGCTGATTAAATCGTTGTTGCTGATGCAGGTTTTCTGTCATCATGTTAAACACGAGTATACCTGATTTACATAGTAATGACAAGCTTTTTTCAATAAATTCAAATTCGGTAAATTTATAGGGAACTTCGTTGTCGGTAAATAAATCAACCACGATTAAATCAAATTTTTGAATGGAATGATCAACATAGTTTGATGCATCATCAATTAGAATCGTCATGTTCTGAAATTTTTGCAAATCGAAGTGTTTCATTGCAATATCAATCATCATGGGGTCATATTCAACTGCAATGAGATGGCAATTTAGTTTCAATTCGTTAAATAAAATGGTAGGCACACTTCCGCATCCTAAACCTAGCAACAAAGCAGTTTCGGGTTTTTTAAGCTTGATATTTATTTGAGAAAATACTTCTTGAAATATACGATGCAACGAATCAAATGACAGGTTTGCGTGTGCAGTATTTAACACTTTACGATTATTAATAAGCCACAGTTCGAGTTTGCCATTCAGTTTACTTTCGTACTCGGCAAGTTTAACTCCCCACAAATAGCTTTCAATAATTTGTATTTTTCGCTTTATCGATTTGATCATTTATATCGAATATCGGTCAATTATCCATTGCGGAACTGTTTCGGCACGTGCAGTTTGCATGTTTATCATTGTATAATGAAATACACCATCGCAACTGATTTTACCGGTTGATTTAATAAAAATTGTAAATTTTACAACGCATCCTGTTCGTGCCATCTCTTCTAAATTTGTTTTTACAATTAACGAATCGCCAATTGTTAATGCCCGTTTATAATTTATAGTGGTACTATTAATTACCCAACCAAATCCGTTTTTCAGAAATTCGCTCATGGGCATTTTGTAGCATCTTTCCATTTGTTCGTAACGAGCAGCCAGCACATAATCTATATACTTGCTACTATGTACATGTTGAAACATATCTATATCATCAGGACGAACCTGCATTTCAGTTTCGTAAATATTTTTATTGAGTTGCATTCGGTAAAAGTAATATTTCACTCATAGTAATAGAAATGTAGAATATAATTTTGATTATTTTCGCCAACTAAATTGGCTCAGTACTCGCCCGAATGCATAGCAGGCGGGCTTGTCCGAATAAATGTAGGCGGGCTTGTCCGAATGCATAGCAGGCGGGCTTGTCCGAATGCATAGCAGGCGGGCTTGTCCGAATGCATAGCAGGCGGGGTACAGAGGATAGTATAAAAGTTTCCGAATCCTTTCTAAAAAACGCTGAAACATAATAACTGTAAACAGTATTTCTGAAAAAATCGCATTGCTTTTTTTAATATTGCCGAATAAATTGGCTCTGTAGTACAACGGATAGTATAAAAGTTTCCGAAACTTTTGATTTAGGTTCGATCCCTAACAGAGCTACAATTATTTGCCTATGTCATTTAATGTTTATGTTTTGCAAAGTGAAAAAAGTGGAATATTGTATACAGGTTTCACAGAAAATTTGAATCGAAGAATTCATGAACATAATACAGGGAAAAGTAAATTTACCTCAGGACATATGCCATGGAAAATTATTTATACTGAAGTAGTAGATAATAGACTAGAAGCACGTAAAAGAGAAAAGTATCTAAAGTCAGCAACAGGAAAAAGATTTCTTAAAAAGCTATTTAGCACTTAATTTTTTCAGTATAAAAGTTTCCGAAACTTTTCCTGCCCAAATGGATTTGAAAATGAACTTGATTGAAAGGATTAGGCAGGCAGGGATTTAGGTTCCCTGCCCGACTGAGTCGTTCAGCGGGGATCCCTAACAGAGCTACAATTATTTTAAATTCTGTTCAAATTATTCATTATAATTTAATGCAGTAATCTAGTCTAAAAAGATACATTTGAATTGTAAACGAGTTTAAGATGAGATATTTACTCACCACCATTTTTATAGCTTTATTTTTTTCAAGCTATTCACAAATATCCTACAATAGAGCCGATTACGGTCATATTGGTGATAAGGTTTTGTATGCAATTGATACTCCGGTTTCAATGGCAGCCAGCTCAATTGTATTGATGAGTGGTAGTTATAAAACATGGAATTTTTCATCAATTATTCTTGCCAATAAGTATGATTCACTCCTATTTAATACTCCTTCAGTTGGTGCTCCTCCAGATGCTAATTTGATGATCAGTTCTTCAAACAGCAATCGATTTGAATACATTGATTCAAATTTTATGAAGTTTATACTCGACCGACCTAATAATAATATTACAGGATTAACCTTAAAAATATATAGTTTTCCTATATCATATGGCGCAATTCAAATTGATTCGATTAACTATTTAAAAATAGGTACTCCTGCAGATTTTAATGCTCCAATTTTAGGTACAATTGGCTACGATTCGGTTAAAGCTGTTATCAGAGCTATTGATACTACAAGATGTTTGGGGTGGGGACAAATTATTTTACCTGATACCACTTGCAGCGTTTTGCAGTTAAAAATTTCAAGTGTATCTGACATTAATTTATTCGGTCATTCTCCCTTAACAGGTTGGGTAAATATCAATTCAATTCCAGCAATTGTGCCTCATCAAAAAAATGTAGAATATCAATGGTTAAACAAAAATGGTAAAAATTATATTGCCAGAGCATCAATGGATACAGACGGTTTGGCGGTTCAAAGTATAACCTATCGTGTAAGTAAAATTAAATTGCCTTCCATAAAATCTGTGAGTCCTTCATTTGGCGAACGAGGTAATACTTTTGACATCATCATAACTGGAAATAATACTCATTTTAAAAATGGAACCAATATAGCTGCATACGTAAATTTAGGAGTTTCTAATTTAGTAGTGAATTCGGTGTATGTAACAAACGATACATTAATGACTGCAAACATTACGATATCACAAAACAATCAACTTGGATTGTATGATGTTTCAGTAAACGACAGCGTATCTGGGATATTAGCATCGAGCAAAGTATTCCAAGTTATAGCATCTTCCAATTTGCCGCAATTGAAATCGGTTACACCTTCGTATTCAGAAAAAGGAAAAACAATTACAGTATCTGTTTCGGGTTCATTTACACATTTTAAACAGTCGCCTAGTTTAACAACAGTAGGATTTTATTTTAACACTAATCTTTCAAGTAATATCAAGATTAATTCAATAAATGCTTTAAACGACTCGACATTAAATTGTTCAATTACCATTGATACAGCTGCAGCTTTGGGACTATATTCAATAAACATTTCTGATCTTTCAGATGGTACATTGATATATAACAATGCTTTTAATGTTGTTGTTGTGATACAAGGAATAAACGACAAAGAAGGAAATGCTGGTTTCCTTAAAATCTATCCAAATCCGTTTAATAATATTATTTTTATTGAACAAAATACCCAGTACTTAAAATCAACTCAAATAAAGATTTTTAGCGCAAATGGTGAGTTGGTTCAACAATCATTCATTGATGTTGATAGCAGTCAAATTGATGTCACAAACCTCCCCAAAGGGCTTTATATTATTAGACTGAATGAGGATGAAGAATATGTTAGATTTATAAAGGAATAACATTACCAATTTAAACTTTCTAGACCAAATGCCTACAAAATATTGATGCAGTTGTATATTGCGCCATATGAAATTGCATAAAAATTTAGTAGAGGCCATTATAAAAACCTTGCAACATATTTTCAATGATGGAAAATTTGCAGATAAAGCCATTGAGAAAGTTCTCGCATCAGATAAACGCTGGGGGGCAAGAGACAGAGGGTTTATTGCCGAAAACATTTATGATATGGTTCGTTGGTGGCGATTAATTTCGTTTGTATCAGGAGAAACTAAAATTGAATTTGAAAAAGAACTTACCAATGAAAAAGGTTGGCATATGTTCGGCATTTGGCTGATGATGAATAGAAAAGAAATTGCCGACTGGAGAGAGTTTAAAAGAATAAATCCCGAAGAAGTTGCCAAATTATTTTCAAAAGCAAATCAAGTACGTAAAATAAGAGAGTCAATTCCAGATTGGCTTGACGCATTAGGTGAAAAAGAATTAGGGAAATTGTGGGATGAAGAAATTGCAGCTATGAATAAAACTGCAGCTGTTGTTATTCGTGCCAATACTTTGAAAGTAAATCGAACGCAACTTGGCAAATTTTTGAATAACGAAGAGATTGAAACGTATGCTCCTTCCGAATATCCAGATGCGCTAGTTTTAAAATACCGTACAAATTTATTCAAGACAAGTTTTTTTAAAGATGGATTTTTTGAAGTGCAGGATGCTGCCTCACAAAAAGTTGCCGAGTTTTTAGAAGCTGAACCAGGTATGCGTGTTATTGATGCATGTGCAGGTGCAGGAGGGAAGGCACTTCATATTTCGGCCATCCTTCAAAATAAAGGAAGAGTGATTGCTATGGATACGGAGCAATGGAAATTAGATGAATTGAAATTGCGCGCCCGCAGAGCGGGCGCGCAAAATATCGAGTTGCGTCATATAGAAAATAATAAAACAATAAAACGACTAAATGAATCTGCAGATCGTTTATTACTAGATGTTCCTTGTTCAGGCTTAGGTGTGCTTAAAAGAAATCCTGATGCCAAATGGAAATTAGACATACAGTTTATTGATCGAATTAGACAAACTCAGAGAGATATTTTAACACAATATCCTTCTATGTTAAAACATGGCGGAAAGATGGTTTATGCCACTTGCAGCCTTCTTCCTTCAGAAGGTGAAGATCAAATCAAATGGTTTTTATCAGAGTTTCCAGGCTTTGAAATTGAAAAAGAACTGCGTTTATCACCTTCGAAAACAGGTTTTGATGGCTTCTACATGGCGTTAATAAAGAAATTATAATCAGCCTTAAAATTCGATTAAAATTTATTTTCTTGAAATTGTGAAATAAAATTCAATACATTTGAACTGTAATTAAAATTTAAATTTTAGATAAAATGAAAAAATTATTAGTATTAGCTACAGCCATCGCATTTGGTTTTGTAACATTCGCTCAAGATGCTCCTAAAAAAGAAGCTAAAAAAGAAGTGAAAACTGAAAAGAAAGAAGAGAAAAAAGAAGCGAAAGCTGAAAAGAAAGAAGCTAAAAAAGAGCACCACGAAAAGAAAGCTGCTGCTCCTGCTGAAAAAAAGTAATCAAAGATTAGTTTTTTTAAAACGAAAAAGGTCGATAGTTTAACTACCGACCTTTTTTTATGCTCTTTAATTTTTATTAATCTTTCTTTTCTTCTTTAACTGTTAAATCAATAGCGCTTTCAACCTTTTCATTTAATAAAGATAACTCAACAACTTCAAGCATGTTTTTTACATAATGGAATTGTAGGTCTTTTACGTAATCATGATGAATATCTTCAACATCTTTTCTATTTGCATCGCATAAAACTACTTCTTTTATTCCTGCACGTTTTGCTGCAAGTAATTTTTCTTTCACACCGCCAATTGGAAGTACTTTACCACGAAGTGTAATTTCACCGGTCATTGCTAAATTAGGTTTAACTTTTCGTTGTGTGAAAAGTGATGCCAGTGAAGTTAGCATTGTGATACCTGCTGAAGGACCATCTTTTGGAACTGCTCCTGCAGGAACATGAATATGAATATCCCATTTATCAAACACGCGTGAGTCGATGTTTAATTTATCGCTGTGCGCTTTTAAAAATGTGAGTGCTGTAATGGCTGATTCTTTCATTACATCTCCAAGCGAACCTGTTAATGTAAGTTTTCCTGTTCCTTTTGTAAGTGAACTTTCTATAAATAATATCTCACCACCAACACTTGTCCAAGCTAATCCTGTAACTACTCCGGCAACATCATTTCCCTGATACATTTCCTTTTCGGTACGTTCAACACCTAATATTTTATTGATATCAGTGTCTTCAATTTTCTTTTTGGGTTTGCCATCCATTACTTTTTGTTTGGCAATATTTCGGGCTACCGATGCAATTTGTTTTTCCAATCCACGAACTCCACTTTCTCTTGTATATCCTTCAATAATCTTGGCAAGAATATCATCGCTTAATTCAAAATCATTTTTCTTTAAGCCATGATTTTCCTTTTGTTTAGGAATGAGATATTTTTTAGCAATCTGAATTTTCTCTTCCAGCGTATAACCGTTCATTTCAATCACTTCCATACGGTCTAATAATGCCGGTTGAACTGTATCGAGATTATTCGCAGTAGCAATAAACATCACATTCGACAAATCATAATCAATCTCAATATAGTTGTCGTAAAATGAATTGTTTTGTTCAGGATCCAATACTTCAAGCAATGCCGATGATGGATCTCCTCTAAAATCATTTCCAATTTTATCAACTTCATCAAGCACAAAAACCGGATTTGAAGTTTTTACTTTTTTAAGGTTTTGAATAATTCGTCCGGGCATGGCGCCAATGTATGTCTTACGATGACCACGTATTTCACTTTCATCATGCAAACCACCAAGTGATATTCTAGCGTATTTTCTTCCCAACGATTTTGCAATTGATTTTCCGAGTGAAGTTTTTCCAACTCCTGGAGGTCCATACAAACAAAGTATCGGACTTTTCATATTGCCTTTTAACTTTAGTACAGCAAGGTATTCAAGAATACGTTCTTTTACTTTTTCAAGCCCAAAGTGATCTTCATCGAGTACTTTTTTTGCACGCTTTAAATCAAAATTATCCTTACTAAATTCTTCCCAAGGTAAATCGAGTAATGTTTGCAAATAACCTATCTGAACTGAATAATCAGGTGCCATAGGATTCATACGTTTTAGTTTTTCAACTTCTTTATTAAAAGCCTCATTAACTTCTTGTTTCCACTTCTTCTTTTTACCTGCTTGAAATAAGTTGTCGATGTCTTTATCAGGCGAATCACCACCCAATTCTTCTTGCAATGCTCTAATTTGTTGTTGCAAAAAGAAATCGCGTTGCTGCTTATCTAAATCACCACGTACTTTGCTTTGAATTTCATTTTTTAATTCAAGCATTTGGCGCTCTTTGGTAAGTAATTCAAGTACCTTTTTACCACGTTCATGAAATTCAGCAATTTCTAATATAGCCTGTTTATTTATTACATCAGTATTGAGGTTTGATGAAATGAAATTCAATAGAAATGTAGGGCTTTCAATATTTTTTATAGCAAAGCTGGCTTCGGTTGGTATCATCGGATTGATTTCGATAATTTGTAAAGCCAAGTCTTTTATGCTCGAAACCAAAGCAGTTTGCTCTTCATTTGGAGTTAATTTCTTTTCACTAAATGCTGTAATTGATGCTAAAATATATGGGTCGCTACTGATGCAGTCATTCAATGTAAATCTCCGTTTACCTTGAATAATGACTGTTGTACTTCCATCAGGCATGCGAAGCATTTTAATAATATGCGCAACAGTTCCAACTTTATTTAAATCAGTAAACGAAGGGTCTTCAACAGCTGAATTTAGCTGAGCTACAACACCAATGGTCTTAGTGCCTTTGTATGCATCTTTAATTAAATTAATGGATTTATCTCTGCCAACAGTAATCGGTATAACTACGCCTGGGAAAAGAACTGTATTTCTAAGCGGTAATATTGGCAGTATATCAGGCATATTTTCTTTATTCATTTCTTCCTCTTCTTCTTGAGAAAGCAATGATATAAAGTCCTGTGAATCGTTCTCATCGCTTATCAGTGATGGGATGATATAATTTTCCTTTTCATTTCTCTTCATAACAATTTCTTCTTTCGTTGCCTAATTTTAACCAGGCTCGTTCAATGTTCAACAGTTGTGCCAACAAATTTATTCATAAATATGTCTGCAACATTATATTTGCACAAATAAATCTATTAAAAATGAAGCATCTTTTTATCATCATCGCACTTGTTGTTACAGGTATCACAGCAAATGCGCAAAATGTAGTTTCCAGAAATGAAGTACCTAAAGTTGTGGTTGACGCTTATTTGTCGCAAAATTCGAGTGGCGCTACCGATTCAAACTGGACCAAAGAATTTATTACCATTTACAAAGTTCATTATATTGATAATGGCAAACATTACGAAGCTCAATATTTTTCTGATGGAAAGTGGATCAGAACACAGTCGGCAATTGATAAATCTGAACTTCCAATGCTTATTATTAATCGCATCAAAGAGAAATATCCTAACGGAAAAATTATCACATCACACATCGAACTTAACAATGACGGTAAGTTTTATGCAGTTGATATTTTCTACGGAAATGAAAAAACAACTTCGTATTTTACCATGAGTGGTAAAATTGTTTATTAATTAAAGCAACCAATTAACTTTGAAAAGACACTTCATTGTGTCTTTTTTTATTTTTAAGTATGAAAAACTCAATACTATTCATCATTTATTTTATTTCAATTTTAGCTCAAGCAAATGCACAAAATACCGATTGCAGTATGGCTAAAGCATCAATGGGAAAAGCCTTTGCGCAGCCAACGGATATTTCAAAAATGAATAATTACGATGTGTATTTTTATAAACTGGATGTAGATGTAGAAAGAAACACGTCATACATCAGTGGCAATGTTTCTATTTATGCCACTGCAATTAAAAATTTAAGTGAGTTTGTTTTTGAATTACATGATACTTTAAAAATTGATTCGGTTATAATTAATGGAGCTAAAAAAACTTTTACCCGCTCAAATGGAGTTGTAACAACCAGCATCAGTGGAACTATCAATCAAACAACAAAGTTTACAGCAGTTATATATTACAAAGGATATACAATTCAAGATAATTCGGCTGCTATAGGCAATGGACTTAACAACAGTCCTTCACTTCAAGTTACCTGGTCATTAAGTGAGTCGTACGTTGCATATCAGTGGTGGCCATGCAAACAGGTATTGTATGATAAAGCCGATTCGGCCGAAATATGGATAACAACCGATTCAGTAAACAAAGCTGGATCAAACGGTTTGCTGGTTAAAACAACCAACTTTGGTAATGGCAAAAAACGTTACGAATGGAAAACACATTACCCGATTGATTATTACCTAATCTCAGTTGCTGTTGCAAAATATACTGAGTATAATATGTATGCAAATCCTGTTGGTGTAGCACAACCTGTGCTCGTTCAAAATTATATTTATGATACTTCGGCATATGTCAAATCGATGCTTAATTTAACACCAGGTTTTATCGAAAATTTCTCAACGCTTTTTGGTACTTATCCGTTTGCGCTTGAAAAGTATGGACATAGTATGGCACCAGTTGGTGGAGGTATGGAGCATCAAACAATGACCACACTTGGACCTACTTCGGCATATACTTTTAATATTATTTCGCATGAGTTGGCACATCAGTGGTTTGGCGATTACGTTACTTGTGGTAGCTGGGCTGATATTTGGCTAAACGAAGGTTTTGCAAGCTATTG
>CANKGI010000099.1 GCA_947481365.1 Bacteroidota bacterium
AAATGCTATAAATGCTTTTGAAAATTATAAAAATGGAAATGAAATTATTACTGATGAAATAGGAACTATTTTATTCGAACGTGACCTTAAACTATATTATGCAAACGATGATACTTTGGTAAAAGCAATGGTTTTTCTTCCTGACCCATTAACATCAGCTGGAGTAATTTACGGACAAAACGGAACCTACAAACATTTTAATGACAGCGATTACGCATTGCTAAACGACCAACGCGTTCAGGTATTTTTTCCTGCAACTTTACGAGGTGATACTTTTTACCTGGAAAATAAATATTGTATTTTACAGAATATCTATGAACCAAGTGTCATTAGCGGATGGGCAAATATCAATCCGCTAAAATCTATAAACCCAGACTTCTCATTCACCCGAAAACAAAATGGATTTAAAGAAGCCATGGTGATGTTTCATATTTACAACATTCAAAAATATATTCAATCCATAGGTTTTAATGGAATCGTAAATTACCAGTTACGAGTTGATGCACAGCGATGGTCTCATGCTGATAATTCAGGATTTCTAGCATCCACTGATACAACTTTGAGTTTTGGTTTAGGTGGAGTTCCTGATGCCGAAGATGCTGATGTAATTGTTCACGAATACACCCATGCCATTTCATACAGCATTAATCCAACACCAAATATGGGAACTGAACGGAGAGCCATTGAAGAGGCAATTTGCGATGTGAATGCTTCAAATTATTCAAGGTTCTATCACGATTTTAACTGGCGATTGATGTTTAATTTTGATTGTCCAAATCCGGTTGCTGCCGGTGAAAGCCAATTCTATTATCCATCACGAAGTACAAACTCATCAAAAACATATTTAGATAAAGTTGGCGATTGGTATGGCGATTGCGAAATTTGGTCATCAACCATTAATGATATGTCGGTCTGCATGGGACGGGATACAACCCTTAAGCTCCTTTTTACATCTTTGTATTCGTATACACCAAATACAACTATGCCCGATGCTGCAAATTTATTTCTACAAGCCGACAGTATCATTTACAATAAATACAACACTTGGAAAATTAGAAATATATTTACGCAACGACACATTTTAAACTTCCCTGCAGGAATTGAAACTGTTGAAGAAGGCAACTCTTTCAATGTTTATAATTCATCGGGGTTTGCAAATAATACGAGTGAGTTAACTGTAGAACTGAAAACAAAATCAACACTTACAATTTTTAATATAAAAGGACAAATTGTGAAAGAAATGAAAGATGTTTGCGGGAACTATAAAATATCTCCTGCAGCATTTGAGAATGGATTGTATTTTATGAAAATTGAAGACGGACAATCAACACACACAATAAAACTAATTAGATACTAAATAATATGGACACTCAAAAAATGGAAGAACAAGTAAAACAATTTGCAAAAGAATGGCGCACACGCTTAGAAGATATGCAAGTACAATTTTCGCTTGGTAAAATGGATGCAACAGAAGCCTTCGAAAAACAAAAGAATTATTTCAGAGACCTAACTGTGAAAATGAAAAGTGATTTGGATAAAGCCGGAGATTCTACAAAAGAAAATGTAACCGAACTGAGAGGCAAACTTGATGATTTGTTTGTACAACTTTCGCTTGGCAAAGCCGATGGAAAAGATTTGTTTGAAGAACAAAAGAAAAAGATTGAAGTATCGATGAATGAAGTTTTGGCTTCGGCAAAACAGTTGTACAATCAGGGCTTCGACAGTATGTTAAAAATGTACGACAACAACTCGAATGCATTTAAAACCGGATTGGAAATATTAAAACTGCAATTTGCTTTAGGCAAAATGGATTCGAAAGATGAAGCAGAAAAACTCAGAAAAGAAATGACAGACAAGATGAACGATCTTACTGCTAATTTTAAAAATGCCGAGAACCTTGCAAAAGAAAATATCGATTTGTGGAACGAAAAAATGAAAGAAGGATTTGAGAAGATGAAAACGTTTACAGATGGTTTTATGAAACAAGAAAAAAAGTAATTTCTATTTTGCATGAAAGGTATCAGAATCATTATACTCTTTTCATTTATTGTATTTAATGTTGCTACATCATTTGCTCAGCAAATAAGCCGAAGCGAAATGATTACGCTATATCAATCTATCGCGTCAAAAAACTGGGACAGCAGTTTTAATGTGGCGAGCGATATAATACAAAAATATCCCAACGATACTTCCGATAATAAATCCATTACCAATTATGCTGCTATCTTATCAGCTTCGGGCAGGGTTGCTCAAAGCAATATGAGTTATACAGCACTTCGTGAATTTTTGTGGCAGTTTATGGGTAAAAAAATATTACTGCCTGCACATCAAGTTACCACCGATACCACAAATACCATCAACATGTTGGTGCTAAAAGAAAATGATGCGCAAATATTTGCAACATCGGTGGCAAAAGATTTTAAAGTAAACACCATTTTATCGGTTGAGAACTTTGAATTTAAAGAGCCATTTGACATTCATAAATGCAATGGAATAAAAGCGCGTTGTGGTGGTAGAATTTACCACATTGAAGTAAATAAATACAGAGATGATATTTGGATTTTAAGATTGTTTTTAAACGAAGCCGAACTTAGAAAACTATAAGCTTTTCTTAAGCGTAAGCAATATGTCTTTTATCGAAGAATAGGTGTCGAGGTTTTCTACATCAAGCTTTTTCCAATCAAACCAATCGGCTTCTGTTATATTTTCTTCGAGTTGAGGTGTTGGTTTTTTATTCTCAGGTGTTTTCATCAAATACCAGTTGGTAATTTTTAAAAACCGGTGATTGTGCATCCGATAAGTATGGTATGAGTTTTCGAGTTTCTTTTCAATAATCAGTTTCTCAATTCCACACTCTTCTGTAACTTCTCGCATTGCTGCTTCTTCTCTCAACTCACCACCATCAATTTTACCTTTTGGTAAATCCCATTTACCTAGTCGCTTTATCAGCAATATTTCGCCCTCATGATTAAAAACGGCACCACCTGCAGCTTCAATACAGACAAAGTGTGTAAAAAAATCTTTGAATGCCATCTCTACATCATCACAAATCATCACAAATCCATTTGAGCGCATACCTTCGGTATCTTTAATATATTCAATCATCTTCGAAGGATTATAATCTACTCGCTTACATTTTGAAAATAAGTTTTCGGTCGCATCAACTTGCGAAATAATGAAGGGCTTTTCGTTTATAAATATTTTATACATATTGCGGTATGCAACAAACTGAGAATGTAGCTGCGAAAATAGCAGAATATTTATTAGAAATTAACGCAATTAAACTTAAACCTACCGATCCATTTACATGGGCTTCGGGATGGAAATCGCCAATTTATAGTGATAATCGTCTTTTCTTATCACATCCTTTAATCAGAACATATATCAAAAAAGAGTTGGGTAATTTAATTAAACAAAAGTATCCAACTGCCGAAGCCATCATTGGAGTAGCAACAGCAGGAATTGCTCCCGGAGCATTGGTTGCCGATTATTTAGAACTTCCATTTGGCTATGTTCGTTCCGAACCTAAAAAACATGGAATGGGTAAACAAGTTGAAGGTGATATTCATCCTAAACAAAAAATTGTTGTGGTTGAAGATCTTGTATCGACAGGTAAAAGCAGTCTTCAGGCTATTGATGCCCTTAGAGATTTTGGTTGTGAAATATTGGGAATGGTATCAATATTTAATTATGGTTTTGATGCTGCCATTCAAAATTTTGAGCAAGCGAATTGCTCCTTCTTTTCATTGAGTAATTATAACGAATTGATTACTGTTGCCGTTTCGAAGAACTTAATAAAAAATGAAGAAAAAGATTTGCTTTCGGAGTGGAGAAAATCACCCTCAACATGGGGACAACATATATAACCAAGAATTAAATGACAAAAAAAATAATCTATATATCCAAATTCTTAGGGGCCTGCTATTTTGGCTTTTTTGTACTGATTGGATTCATCGTTCTATATCCCGGATTTTTGATAACCCTATCCAACCCTAAGTGGCATGGTAGCGCGCATAACTTGCGAAGACTTTGGGGTAAATGGAACTTTTTTTGGGGATTTGTAAGAGTTGAACAAATAACTGAAGAAGAGCTCGACAGAAATAAGGCTTATGTTATTGCACCTAATCATACCTCGCAACTCGATATTGTAACGCTAACTGTTAAACTAAAACTTGATTTTAGTTTTATGGCAAAAATTGAACTTGCAAGAATTCCGGTATTCGGTATTTTTTTTAGAACAATAGATATTGCTGTCGATAGGAAAAATGCCAGACAATCGGCAAATGCTTATATGAAAGCTAAATCATTATTGGACTCAGGGAAAAGTTTGGTCATTTTTCCTGAAGGAACAATATATAATACCGTTCCGAAGTTAGGAAGATTTAAAGATGGTGCTTTTAAAATGGCAATCGAAACACAAGTGGATGTATTACCTGTTACCATTATTGGCAATTGGAACATACTTCCCGATAGAGGCGATTTTCATTTTATTCCCGGAAAAGTATTTCAATACATTCATAAACCCATTTCAACAAAAGGAATGACAGTGGATCAAATTGATGAACTTAAACAAAAAGTTTTCGGTATTATTGAAAGTAAATTAGCAGAATATGGATATTTCGAATGAAATGATTGATAAGTTTGCAGACCTTACTAAACTTGAGTTTAAAGCTGAAGAGAAAGAGAAACCAAAGACTGATTTAAATAATATCACTTCATTTATCGAAAAATTAAATGAAATAGATACCGAAAATGTAGAACCTTTAATTTTTATGAGTGAAGGTGAAAACATCTTACATGATGTAGTAAAACAAACAATGACTCACGAAGAAGCTTTGAAAAATACACCGTCAAAAGATTCTGATTATTTCAGGGTTCCAAAATTTATTGATAAATAAACATGCAAAAAACAGTAATCGAACTACATCAAATAAAAAAATCATTTAAAATTGGTGAAGTAGAAGTGCATGCCTTAAGAGGAATAGATTTACTCATCAATAGAGGCGAATATGTTGCCCTAATGGGCCCTTCTGGTTCGGGAAAATCTACTTTAATGAATATTATAGGTTGCCTTGATACGCCTACAAGCGGATCGTATAATTTAAACAATACTGATGTTAGCCATTTAAGCGACAATCAACTTGCCGAAATAAGAAACAAAGAAATCGGGTTTGTATTTCAAACGTTTAATCTGCTTGCTCGAAATTCGGCACTTGATAATGTTGCACTGCCGCTTGTTTATGCAGGTTTCAGCAAAAAAGAAAGAAAAGAAAAAGCCACTACTTCTTTGTTAAGCGTAGGTTTATCAGACAGGATGGATCATAAGCCAAATGAACTTTCGGGAGGTCAAAGACAACGTGTAGCCATTGCAAGAGCGCTTATCAATAATCCATCGATTATTTTGGCTGATGAGCCAACTGGAAATCTAGATACGAAAACTTCAATTGAAATTATGCAGTTGATGGAAGATATTCATCAAAAAGGAAATACAATTATTGTTGTTACACACGAAGAAGATATTGCAAGAAGAGCCAAACGAATTGTTCGTTTACGCGATGGTGTGATAGAAAGTGATGTAATAAACGCTTAAAAAAATCCTGAAATATACTCGGAAAGTTTTGTTAAATACTTTTCATCAGTATCATCAAAATGCGATAAATGTTCACTATCGACATCAATAACAGCAATCACTTCATTGTTTTTTATGATTGGAATTACTATTTCAGATTTTGATTGGGAGCTGCAGGCAATATGCCCTGGAAACTGTTCAACATCATCAACAATAATTGAAGATTTATTTTGCCATGAAGTACCGCAAACACCTTTACCAAATTGAATTCGGGTACAAGCAACCGGCCCCTGAAAAGGACCTAAAACAAGTTCGTTATTTTTAACAAAATAAAAGCCAATCCACCACCAGTTAAATTGCTGTTTTAATAGCGCAGCAATATTTGAAAGATTGGCAATGATGTCTTGCTCACCTTCACATAAAGCTTCAATTTGGGGCAATAAAGATAAATATTGCTCTTCCTTTGAGAGAGCATCATTTACATTTACTAAATGCATCTAAAACTATTTGGCTTTTGAAGTAGTATCGGTAGCAGGTTTTTCTGCTTGAGCTTTCTCGGGCATAACGCCATCGTTGCCTCTATTTGTAGAATAATCAGACTTATCGCCTTTATATTGTTCGTTGGTTTCAAGAGTTTTTTTCGCATCAGCCTGACCATAATGACAAGAAGCTAAAGCAAAAGCAAATAACGAAACGACTAATATCTTTTTCATAAAATATTCTTTTTGATTTGGGTTTACTGTTGCGAATATAATTTTATTTATGAATTGGGAGCAATCAAACAAAAAAAGTCGCCAATAATTAGCGACTTTTTAGTACCCGGGGCGGGACTTGAACCCGCACGTCTTTAAAGGACACAGGATTTTAAGTCCTGCGTGTCTACCAGTTCCACCACCCGGGCGAAAAAAAATAGTCATTAGTATTAGTCATTTTTGTATTGATAATAATGACATCCGACTAATGACCATTTCAATTGAGCGAGAGACGAGGTTCGAACTCGCGACCTCAACCTTGGCAAGGTTGCGCTCTACCAACTGAGCTACTCTCGCTAAAATAACGAGGTGCAAATATATAAATTGAAACAGAAACTGCAAGATTGATTGAATTTTCTTTTTCAGTTATATAATCTTCAACCTTTTAGCATTTTTTTTATTTCGTTTAGTTTCATTAAAGCTTCAATTGGCGACAATGTATCTGTTTCAATTGCATAAAGTTCATCCCGAAGTTTTTCGAGAACAGGGTCGCTTAATTGAAACATCGACAACTGAATGGAATTTTGAGGAATGACCGATGTTTTACCTTTTTTATCTCCAATTTTATCTCGCTGACTCTCTAAATCGGATAATATTTGTTTTGCTCGATGAATAACAGTTTGAGGAACCCCAGCCATTTTAGCAACGTGTATTCCAAAACTGTGTTCACTTCCTCCTCTATTTAACTTTCTGATAAAAATAATTTTATTACCAGATTCTTTTATCTCAATATGAAAGTTACAAATTCCATTATCCTTTTGTTCAAGTTCGTTGAGCTCGTGGTAATGTGTGGCAAAAAGGGTTTTAGGTTTTGAAGGATGTTTATTAATAAACTCGGCAATTGCCCAAGCTATCGAAACACCATCATAGGTACTGGTTCCTCGTCCGATTTCATCAAGCAATATCAAACTCCTATCGGAAATATTGTTCAGAATACTTGCTGTTTCGGTCATTTCAACCATAAATGTTGATTCGCCACTGCTGATATTATCTGATGCTCCAACTCTGGTAAATATTTTATCTACTAAACCAATTTTAGCATACGATGCAGGAACAAAACATCCAATCTGTGCCATTATTACGTTTAATGCTGTTTGTCGAAGTAACGCAGATTTTCCCGACATATTTGGACCTGTAAGGATGATAACTTGTTGTTTCTCATTATCTAGATAAATATCATTCGAAACATATTGTTCGCCAAGAGGTAATTGCCTTTCGATTACAGGATGACGAGCATCTTTTAGTGTTAGCTCAAATCCTTCGTCAATTAATGGTTTGGTGTAATGAAATTTTTCTGAAATAGACGCAAATGCAAATAAGCAATCAACTCGTGCAAGTATTAATGCATTTTGTTGTATCGGAGCAACAAAATCTGATATGGCAATGACCAATTCATTAAATAATCGCTCTTCGATGGCAGTTATTTTTTCTTCGGCACCTAATATCTTCTCTTCATACTGCTTGAGTTCATCGGTAATGTAGCGCTCTGCATTTGAAAGAGTTTGCTTTCGTATCCACTCGGGTGGCACTTTGGCTTTATGTGTATTAGTTACTTCAAGAAAATAACCGAAAACATTGTTGTATGATATTTTTAAAGATGGAATACCTGTTCGTTCCTGTTCTTTTTGTTGAATTTGTAATAAATAATCTTTACCCGAATAAGCTATTTTCCTGAGTTCATCTAAATCGTTATTGATACCGTCACAAATAATATCACCCTTGTTTGCAAGTAATGGTGGATCAATTTTGAGTGTCTTATCAATTTTATCTATTACCCAATTGCAGTCGTTTATTCGACTTGATAATTTTTGCAATAAAGAGTTCTCACATTTTTCAAATAAGTTCTTAATTGGAATGATATGCTTAAGCGATCTATTAAGTTGCTGTAACTCTCTTGGGTTAATTCGCTTCATGGCAACCTTAGAAATCAGTCTTTCGATATCACCAATTTGCTTTAAGGTATCAATAACTTCATTTCTAATTTTTGATTCGTGATAAGCAAACTCAACAATATCTAGCCGCTCATTTATTAATGCAATTTCTTTTAACGGCATTACAACCCACCGCTTCAAAAGTCTTGCCCCCATAGGAGTTACAGTCTTATCTAATATTTGCAATAACGAAACACCATTTTCGTGAGATGGATAAATGAGTTCGAGATTGCGAACAGTAAATTTATCAAGCCAAACATATTTTTCTTCTTCCAAACGTGAAACAGATTGAATATGATTAACCTGGTCGTGATGTGTTTCGGAAAGGTAATGAAGACAAACACCTGCGGCAATAATAGCAGCATTCATTTCTTGAATGCCAAATCCTTTTAATGAAACCGTATTAAAATGTCCTATCAATTTATCGTAAGCAAACTGATATTGAAAAACCCAATCATCAAGTTGATATGAATAAAATTTATCGGTAAATATTTGTTTGTAGGCTTTTAAACTATTTTTAGAAACAACAATTTCAGCAGGTTTAAAACCCTGAACTAATTTTTCAATATAATCTTGATTTCCTTCGGCAACCATAAATTCACCGGTAGAAATATCAAGAAATGCAACACCACATATTTCCTTATCAAAATGTAATACCGCTAAATAATTATTAAATTTATGATCAAGAATTTTATCGTTGTATGATACGCCTGGTGTAATTAATTCGGTAACTCCACGTTTAACTATCTTCTTTGTTAATTTCGGATCTTCTAACTGGTCGCAAATGGCTACCCGTTGCCCGGCTCTAACAAGCTTAGGTAAATAAGTATCCAGCGAGTGATGAGGAAACCCAGCAAGTTCAATATGTGTTGCTGCTCCATTTGCTCTTTTGGTAAGAACGATTCCTAAAATCCCGGCAGCTTTAATTGCATCTTCACCGAAAGTTTCATAAAAATCTCCAACCCTAAATAACAAAATAGCACCAGGATATTTTGCCTTTATCTGGTTGTATTGTTTCATTAGCGGAGTTTCAGCAACTTCCTGTTTTTTGGGATTCATTTATCGGGCAAAATACATTTGATATATAATAGTGAGTAAACATTTTTTAAACAAAAAAGCCCTGAATCATCAGGGCTTTTAAAGTATTTTACATTTTATTATTTCTGGTGATAAACATGAATCCAAGCTCCTTTGTCGATATCAACTCTAACCTTTCTCATTGCCGACATTGCTTCTGACTTATCATCTGAGCTAAATACGCAAACCCTATATATTTTAGAATTTATATTACTCTTGAAAACTGCAGCCTGATAGCCTTTATTTCTCATCTTATCTCTAAATATGTTGGCATATTTCTCACCAGAGTAAGCTCCAGCAATAATATTATACGTAGCAACCGGAGTAACTACATTATCAATTTTATTTAACCCTTCAGTTATTGAATTTGATGGAAGCTTACCATTATTTGCAACATCAACTTGTGGCGCTTGTTGCTTCTTCACTTCTTCACGTTTTGCAGGTTCAACTTTCTTAGGCTCTGATTTCTTAGTAGGTGTTTCAACATTAGGCTCAACTTTAGGTTCTGCCTTAATAATTGGCTGTTCAACCTTTGGTTTTACAACTTCAGTATTCTGAGGAGCTGATTTAGGTTTATCCTTCAACTCTTTTCTAAGTTCGTCAACTTGCTTTTGAAGATTATTAATTTGATTTTGTTGTTCTTTTGTTTTCGACTCGAGCTTACTCACAACTTTGTTATCAACCTTACCATTTGTCCTAACCGTATCAATAACTACTTTTTCTACAATTTTCTCAGTTGCTTTTTGATTTTTAATTGTATCAAGTGCTACTTGTATAGCAGTAACTTGATTTTGCATTGAATCTATTTGCTTTTGCTGAGTTGCATTTTTAGCTTCAAGTTCTTTTGATTTAGTTTCTAATTCCTGAGATTTAGTTTGTAAATCAGCATTTTGAGCCAATATTCTGGTAATCGTATCTTTATGGAACAAGAAGAAATTACCTGCTGCATCAAGTGGTTGTCCTTGATGTTTCTCAATATCTGGAATGTAAATTCTATCTTTAAGAATCACGTTATTCCATTCAATATGTTGTCTGTCTTTACGAGCCCCAAATTTATATGAAACACCAACACTACTTAATAAGTAATTATCTGTCTTTTTATCAATAGGAACTGCATCGTTATAATATGTTTGTGCCATGCAAAAATTAGAACCTATAATCAAATCTAAACTCGGATTAAAGTAATATCTCATATTTAGACCAAAATATGCAGTGTAGTAATTCATATGGTATTTTCTACCATCATTACCATTAATATCTGTAGCAACATTATTTGAATTTATGATACCTGCACCAATAATACCATAGGGATTAATTCTATGCATATACCTTCTTAATCCAAGTATTCTTTCGAGATTAATATTTACTTCACCGGTA
>CANKGI010000100.1 GCA_947481365.1 Bacteroidota bacterium
GTATAAACGTGCCGGTTTCATTCTTCTGATACTTTCAAAAACTATTTCGGTAGTATCGGGACGATTAAAAATTAAAAATAAAATGGGTGTATTAAACTGCTGGTCCAAAATAATTGCAAATTCAATTGAATATTTATCAAATATAAACCTACCTGTCAATTAAAAAAAATACCCCGAACGAGAGTCCGGGGTATCATTTCAATCAACTCAATATTATTTAGTAATTTTTTGATAATAAACTTGCTTATCGGTTGTAACCTTTGCCAAATAAATTCCAGCTGCAACATTCGATACATCAAGTTGTCCAACATTGCTTATGAGAATTTCTTTTCCACTCATATCAAGTAATGATATTTCCGATACAAATTCGCCATTGTTCGATATCGCTGTAAGAATATTATTTAACGGAAGCGGATACAACGTAATATTGTTTACACCTGGTTTTAAGTTCACAGTAATTGTATTTGAATACACAGCCGCACCATCAATATCCACTTGTTTTAATTTATAATAGATGGTTTTTACATTTTGTTGCATCAATGGTTTGATGTCGTCTTTGTAACCATAACTTACCTGAACATTTGAATTTCCCTGTGCTTGAACTTTTGCTATTGAAGTCCAGTCAACATTATCTATTGACCTTTCTATTCCAAAATAATCACTCTTGATTTCGCTTGCTGTTTGCCAAGTGAGCAGAGCATTATTATTTGATTGATATACCGAAAGTATAATTAATTTTACTGGTAATGAATTGATTGATTGGTCACTTCCAAAACCAAACTCTCCTCCATTAGCAGTCAATCCTGTTCTACTTGTCACAGGTGCTGCATTGCTTCCTAGGCCAACAGTTGAAAGACCCGGCATTATCCATGCTGATGATGAGTTATTTCTTCTAAGCATTCTCATATCACCATAACTGGTAACACCAATAAATCCTGTTCCGGTTGCTGTTGCAGTATAAGTTCCACCAGCCAATCCACTAACACCAACACTCCAATATCCATCTGGCGATTGTTTGTCTATAAATTCTGATTGTGGTATACTAAAATCATTTAATGGAAGTCCTGTACCACCGGGATTACTACTTACAAAAGTTGCTGATAATATACCTCCTACAGTTGGTGCAGTAGTATATTCAATTTGAATTGGACGATAATAAGTTGACGTTCCCATAGGAAAGAGTCCTGTTGTTCCAAGATTAGTTGTCCCGTGAAACCATCTACTGAAACTACCAATGATAGAACCATTTGATCGTGACAATGTACCTGTATGAGCTGTATCTGTTCCTAAGGTCAAACTATATGAACTTGTATTTACGTTGGTTGACATACTTAAAACATTTCTCACACTCACATTTCCGGTAAGTGTTTTTGCACCACTCATAAATACTAGGTTATAATAATTTCCTGGAGCAACATTTTGTGCTGATGTACCTAAATATTGTGCAGTAACTGTATTATCAAAAAACGATTTGTTGATTGACAAAGTACCTTGAATGGTTAACGTAACATTTGCTTTAACACTGATGGTATCGCATGTAACTGTTAGACCTGATGGAATAATAAAATTAAAAGCATTCGTTCCATCACCAAAAACAATTAAAGAACTTGTTCCTGATACAGCCCAATTTGCATTGATTGTTGGAGAACTGTTATTCTGTACAAAATAAAATGAACCCGGAGTAGTGAAATTAGCTGGTGCTGTACCTGTTCCATTTGTATTTGTTCCCCATGAAGAAGTTAAATTTAATGGACCACTCGCATTGCTATAAAAAACATTTCCAGATACAATTTGATTTCCTGTTAAAGTTGAACTCGTTAAATAATTTGTATAAGCCGCACTACCGTTATATTCATAAACAGTAAAATAATAATTTGTTCCTGTTGTCAAATTATTAACTGTTACAGAAGAACCTGTATCATTATAAACAACATAATTTCCTGAACCAATTTGCGCTCCACTTCCAAATAAAGCATTTGCCGAATATGCAAAACTATCGGTAGGATCAGTGTTTACAGAACTTGCTGCTTTAGCCAAGATTATCCGTTTTGCACCATTTCCTTTTGTAAAATTAAGTGTAACAGAATTTGCTTGAATTCCGCTAAACGATAAAGCAGTAGAAGCAACTGTAGGTTCTGTTGCTATTATTTTATTTCTAAAAACCGACATGTTTGTTACACCAGCATTAGTAATTAAAACTTCTGATTTTAAATCACCATCTATATCTGCAGTTATTAAACCTGTTGGACTATTATTGGTTGCATATGTTACAACCGGTGCAGAAGAAATAGTTCCAATTGTAGATGTATTTTTATAAAATGCCAAAGTTCCCGATGTTCTGTTTACCAAAGCTAAATCTAGTTTACCATCACCATCAAAATCAGTTAATGAACAACCTGAAGGATTCGTTCCTGTTGTAAAATTAACTGCTGCTGCAAAACTGATTGTTGAGGTTGTAGTATTTCTGAAAATAGATGCATTTGCGCTTCCATAATTGGATACGACAATATCCATTTTGCCATCACCATCAATATCGCCAACATCTAAAAAACCTGGTTGAGTTCCTGCTGTATAGGTGTTAACTGGAGTAAGTGTTATACTCCCAGAAGTGCTTGCATTTTTATAAACAGAAACATATCCGGCTGCAATATAATTTGAAGCAACAATGTCAAGTTTTCCATCACTATCAAAATCAGCAACTTTAACCGCATACGGGGTATTAATATTTGCAGCATATGCAGATGATGCTACAAATGTAAAAACTCCTGCACCAGTGCTTGTGTTTCGCATCACCACTATTGATCCTGTATTTGTTAGTCCATTTCCTGCACATCCAACAACTAAGTCAAGTTTACCGTCACCATCAATATCTGCTGCAGTTGCCGAAACTGGATTTATACCTACTGCAAACGCAGTTCCTGTAAAAAATCCGATTGTTCCCCCTGTTGAAGATCCATTTTGGTAAACATATATATTGTTGGTTCCGCCACCCCCTCCACCAATATTTCCATGAGTTGTAATCAAATCAGGTTTTCCATCCCCGTCCAAATCGGCTAATACAACTCCTTGCAATGTTGCATTTGCAGTAATTGTGCTATTAAGAGTTAAACTAGTTGCACCAATACCTGTTGATGTACCTGTGTTTCTTAGAACCGTTAAAGTCGAAGCTCCATTATTCGGAACAACAACATCCATTTTACCATCTGCATTTAAATCAGCTGAAGCTAATCTTGCCGGAGTTGTACCAGTTGTAAAATCAACATTTGTTGCAAATGATGATGCAGTAATTTGAGCATTTAAATTTGCACTGTAAAGCAGCACAATTAAAAACGTTAAGTATACACAAAGCTTTTTCATAAAATTATTTTTCAATAAATAGTGCGTAAATTTAGTATTTTTTGACAAGCACTATATTAAAAAAAAATTAAATGATGTAAGAGTTGCTAATCGGCAAGTTTTGTGCTGAAGAAACCAAATGGGTAACTATTGTTTACTATTTAAGATCCTTTATTTTTTTATCTTTTCGTAAAACACTTGGCTATCGGTTGTAACCCTCAAAATGTAGATTCCCTCTGCTAATCCGTTTACATCAATTTCATTATTTTCACTTCGAACAAGTTCTTTTCCTCCAACATCGAAAATTGAAATTCCATTGATTGACTCATTGGTTGAAGAAAGAACCTTTAACGATTTGTTTAATGGAACTGGATAAATAATAATTGTTTTTGGTGATGGTTTCAATTGTAAAGTAAAAACATTTGAATAAACACTGTAACCATCTTTATCTACTTGCTTTAAGCGGTAATAAATTGTTCTGATATCTTTCAAAATAATATCCGAAATGTTATTGATGAAATGGTAACTTTTTATTTCGTTTGAATTTCCAGCAGCACCAACTTTTCCTAACAAATCCCAATTTACATTATTAACCGACCGTTCAATTTCAAAATAATCACTGTTGATTTCTGAAGCTGTTTGCCAAGTTAAAACTGCATCGTTATTGGCTTGTTGAACTGATAAAATAATTAATTTTACAGGTAAAGAATTTACATTCGAATCGCCACCAATACCAAACTCACCAAAAGCATTCATTCCTGTTCGGCTTACCGATGGTGAGGCATTGCTTCCTGTTCCAACTTGGGCTGTTCCGGTTAATGTCCATGCTGCTGCGCTATTTGTTCTTCTGATTAATCTCAAATCGGCATAACTTGTTACACCATAAAATCCATTTCCTGTGAGAGTTGTTGTAAACTGACCTCCCGTTAAAACACCTCCCGTTGCAAGTAACCATGTTCCGTTTTTAGCAGATTTGTTAATGGTAATTATTGGTGAGGTTGAAAAATCAACCGTTGGCAATCCCGAGTAATTTGGAATAGCTGAACTAAACTGTGCAGATAAAGCACCTCCTGTTGATGGTGCAGTGGTATAATTTATCTGAACAGGAAGATATGACGTTGCTGTTCCAATGGGAAATAATCCGGTTGTTCCTGTGTTTATTGCATTGGTAAACCACCTCCACAACACACCTCCATAAATTGTACCCGATACATAATTTAGAGTTCCTAGTTGTGTTGTTGCTGTTCCAATCATCATCACAAATGAGTTTAGGTTAATTGACGACAGCATGGTAAGCGAATTTCGGGCAACAACATTTCCATTATATAATGTTTTAACTGATGACCCTGCCACCAAATTATAATAACTAGCTGTTGGAATATTTTGAGTCGAAGTGTTTAAAAACTGTGCAGTTGTTGTGTCTTCAAAAACGTTGATAGAACCAGCAAGGGCTCCTGAAATGGTTATGGTTGAAAATTTCTTTACAAGCATCGTATCGGTGGTTAATGTGTAACCAGCGGGTATCGAAAAGTTATACGTATTTACACCATCGCCTAAAATAAAAGCTGTATGACCACCAGTAATGGTAAGGTTTCCGTTAATTGTTGGCGAAAAATTATTCCAAACATAATAATAACTGTTGGCTGTACTAAAACTTGAAGGTGCTGTTCCGCTACCATCTGTATTGGTTCCCCATGTTCCTAAAGAATTGAGGTTTCCTGTAGCCTTCGAAAAATAATAAGTGATGTTTGATGTTGCCTGACTTCCGGTGATATAAGAAAATGCTGTTGTTAAGTATAAAGTTGATGCTCCTAATCCGTTATACTCGAATACAGCAAAATTGTATGTTGTGTTTGCAGTTAAACCAGATACATTAAAAGAAGTTCCTGTATCAGAATAAACAACATAATTTCCAGTACCAATTTGCGAACCACTAGCAAATACTGAATTGGCAGTATATGAATTTCCATTTACCGGTGCTGCATTTACAGCCGATGATGCTTTGCATAAAACGATTCTTCGTGCACCATTTCCTTTACCAATATTTACAGTGATATTGTTGTTATTTACTGCTGTGAAATTAATTGAAGTTGGGCCAACAGTTGGAGCTGTAACTATTAAATTACGAAGAATCGAAACAGTGTTTGACAAATTATTACTTGATAAAATATCAGGCAATCCATCTCCATCAAAATCTCCTACAGCTGCTTCTGCACCAGCACCTGTCGCAAAATCTACTCGTGTAGCAAAAGATGAAGTTGTTATGGTACCTGACGAAGCAGTATTTCTAAAAACAGAAACATTGTTTGTGCCATTTGTGTTTCCAACAACCAAATCCGTTTTACCATCACTATCAAAATCGGCTACACCCATTTCCTGTGGACCGTTAGAACCAGTTGTAGCAAAATTAACTTGAGTAGCAAATGAAATAGCCCCCAAAGTACTAGTGTTTCTGTACACAGATAATGAAGCACCAGAATAATTTCCCGCAATCAAATCATACTTACCATCTCCATCAATATCTGCAGATATTAAACCATTCGGAAGACTTCCGGTTGTCAAACTTATTGGAGAACCAATAATAATAGAACCTACTACAGTTGTATTGTTTTTGTAAACATAAACGGTATTAGCACCAGTTCCTGAATAGTTTGTAACTGCCACATCTTGTTTACCATCTCCATCAAAATCTTTTGCCACAATATAGGCAGGACCTCCTGCAGTTGCATATGATTGAACTGATGCAAAAGTTATTGAACCTATACCAGTTGAGCTATTGCGATAAATATAAAATAAGTTTCCGAGGTAATTTATATTCATCACTTCTGCTTTACCATCACCGTCTAAATCAGCAACTGTTCCTTGACCAGAAGTTGGTGTTACAAAATCCTGTCGTGCTGCAAATGTTATCGAGCCAACAGCTGTTGTTGTGTTTCTTAAAACCGAAAAATTGGATGATCCACCGTAAAATATAACTACATCTTGTTTTAGGTCTCCATCTAAATCAGCAATACATATTCTTTGCGGTAATGTTAAACTTGCAATATCTGTTTTAGCAGCAAAGGTTGTTGCACTAATCGTTCCTGGTGTTGAAGTATTTCTAAAAATTGAAATCGTATTATCACCACTGTTAGGAACCAACAATTCAATTTTACCATCACCGTCTAAATCACCCGATGTAGAGAAATAAGGATGCGATGTAACTGATGTCCCTGAAGTATAGTTCACAGCAGCAGCAAAAGATGATGCCGTAATTTGTGCAAAGCCAAATGTGGTAGTTAACAATGCAAAAAATGTAATCAGAAATTTCATACCCAAATATTAGTACTCAATAATAATGAAAAAAAATTATACTTTTTAAATTTATGTTTGCGTTTTAACCAGCATGAAGAACGACTACGTTAGCAACACACTTTGGATCATTCTCGAAAAAATGTCGAGGATTATTTCTGGCATTCTTGTGGGCGTTTTAGTGGCTCGATATTTAGGTCCAGCACAATTTGGCATGATTAGTTATGCACTGAATGTGGTAGCCATTTTTACCATTGTTTCAACATTGGGATTAGACAGCTTGGTGGTTCGTGAGTTGCTTACCAGAAGTGATAATAAAAACAGTATTCTGGGTACAACATTTTTACTCAGGCTAATGGGTGCCGTAATTGTTGTAATTGCCGCCACCTATTATTCGTCAATGCGCGATAACAGTCAGCAAACTTATATTGTGTTCCTGGTAAGTTTATCCATCATTTTACAATCATTTACCGTTGTTGATTTTTACTTTCAATCGAAAGTATTAGGCAAGCTTACCGCAATGAATCAGGTTATAACCTTACTCATTTCATCTGTTGTAAAAATTACTTTTATCTTTTCAAAAGCCCCACTCGAGTATTTTGCTTCGATGGTTTTGTTTGAGGCTATTCTTACTGCCATCAATCAGTTTTTATTTTTTAAACGGCAAGGGGAAAATGTATTCGCTTGGAAATTTTCGATAACTGAAGCCAAAGAGCTCCTTTCACACTCATGGCCAATTATCATTTCGGGTTTGATGATGATGCTGTATCAAAAAATGGATCAGATATTAATCAAACGTTTTCTTGATCTTACTATGGTTGGAAACTACTCAGCAGCAATTAGAATGAGCGAGGCTTCTTATTTTATTCCGGTTGCCATTTGTGCAGCAGTTTTTCCGGGAATTGTAAACGCAAGAGAAAACAAAGAGTTTCAGCAAAAACGATTAACCCAATTATACTCATTACTTATTTGGTCGGCTATTATCATTTCAATTGGAGGAACCATTTTTGGCGATTGGGTGATTAGGGTTATGTACAAACAGGGTTATGAGTTTGCACCTGCTGTGTTTAAAATTCATATCTGGTCAACCATACCTATTTTTTTTAGTACAGCCTGGGGCATTTGGATGATTGCCGAAAACAAACAGAAAGTAGTCATTTATCTTCAGCTTATTTCACTTATCGTTTGCTTTATGCTGCACATAAATCTTATTCCTCGATTTGGTGTAACAGGTGCTGCTTGGTCGGTGCTTATTACTTATTATGCTGGTTTAGCAGCTGTTTTATTAATTTATAAACCAAAACTAAATATTACCTTATTTTTGAGCGCAATAAATCCTGTTCACCTTATTGCTATTTATAAGTATTACAAGAATGATAAATAAACTTTTAGCATCACTCGGTTTTAAGCTGATAAAAACTTCGCAACAAGCAAATCCGTTTCCTGATTTTGAAGATTCGTTTTTGGAAATATTGAAAGCTTGTAAACCATTTACAATGACATCAGAAGAGCGCTTATATGCTCTTTATAAAGCCTCCGAATACGTATCGAAAAGTAATATTGCAGGCGATATTGTTGAGTGTGGTGTTTGGCGCGGAGGCAGCACCATGTGTGCTTTGCTCAGCCTTACAAAACAAAACGACTTAACCCGCAAAGTTTTTTTGTACGATACCTATGAAGGTATGAGTGAACCTTCAGAAAAAGATGCAGACCATTCTGGGAAAAATGCTCAACAATTACTCAACCAATCGAAAAAAACTACAGAAGATATTATGTGGTGTTATGCACCAATTGATGATGTGAAAAATAATATTTCATCTACCCAATATCCTATTGAGAAAGTGGTTTTTGTAAAAGGGAAAGTGGAAGAAACCATTCCACAAACAGTACCCGATAAAATTGCTATTTTACGCTTAGATACCGATTGGTATGAATCAACATACCACGAGTTAACTCATCTTTATCCGAAACTTGTATCTGGTGGTGTACTGATTATTGATGATTACGGACATTGGAAAGGTGCTCGCGAAGCGGTCGACCAATATTTTAAAGAAAACAATATTGAAATGCTGCTCAACAGAATTGATTATACCGGACGAATTGGAATAAAAAAATAAATGAAAAAATTGCTTTCATGCGAAATATCTGCTTTGGCACCACTTGTCATGCCGAGGAACGAGGCATCTGCTTTGGCGATGATTATTAATGTAAGCAATAATAATTCAGGCTTGCACAAATGCAGATCCTTCGCTTCACTCAAGATGACAAAATAAAAAATAATTATGCTTTACGAAGAATCGGTTTGGTTTAAAGAGAATTTAAGTAAACACATTAAAGAGCAATCACTTGTTTTAAATATTGGGTCGAGTACAAAATATTTTATTGAAGTAGAGCAACCTTATATCAAAAAAAACATTTTTGATGTGCTGGAATCAAAAAATTGTGTGGTAAAAAATATCGACATAAAACAAGCTGAAGGAGTTGATTTGATTGGTGATGTAACCGATGCCAATTTTGTTGCAAAACTCAAACAAATGAACCCGGCTGCAATTATTTGCTCTAACTTACTTGAGCATTTAGAAGAAAGAAAAACCTTTTGCGATGCCTTGGTGAAAATAATGAATGATGAAACATTGTTATTTGTTTCAGTTCCTTATTCTTTTCCGTATCATGAAGATCCTATTGACACACTATTCAGACCCGATTTGAAAGAATTGCAAAACACATTTCCATCACTAAAATTACTTGATGGAACTATTGTTGATTGCGGAAATTTCTTTTCATACTCAAATAAGCATTTGAACATTATTTCACAGTTCATCAATTTTGTAAAAATAATATTAGCGATAATCCCCGCTTCGTTCATTAATAAAACTAAATTCAAACGTTTGTTGTGGAATTTTAAAAATATTTCTGCAACCTGTGCCATATATAAACTGAATTGAAAGAAACCATCCATATTGCCTGCGCTGCCGATAATACTTACGTACAACACACAGGTGTGATGCTTACTTCATTATTTGAAAACAATACTTCAAACAACATACACATTCATTTATTTAGTGCAGCCTTTTCTGAAGAGAATAAAAATCATATTGAAAATATTGTAAAAAAATATCATCAAACTTTTAGTTTTTATACACTCGAACAAAGTTTATTTGATGGCTGTTACATTTCTCATCACGTTTCGTATGCTACATATTATCGAATCGTTATTCCGAAAATAATTGATAAAAATATTTCAAAAATATTATACCTCGATACGGATATCATTGTTAGAAAAGACCTATTACCTTTTTGGCAAACAAACATTGAAAATGCTATAATTGGCGCTGTTCTCGAGCCTTTATTTGATGATTTCAAAAGACTAAATATTCCTCCAGAAAATAAATATTTCAATGCGGGTATTTTAATGATAAATGTTGAATCGTGGGTAAGCAATAATTTGACTGAAATGATTTTTACATACATCAGCAACAATAAAAACTTACTTACCTTTTGGGATCAGGATGCATTGAATGCAAATCTCTATAAAAATTGGTTTTCATTACCTCCAAAGTGGAATCAACAATCGGCTGTTTTTGAATTAAGCCGAAAAAAACTACTTGAAGTATACAGAGAAAAAGAATTAGATGAAGCCATAAACGACCCATCAATTGTTCATTATACCGGCTCTTCAAAACCTTGGGATTACCTAAACTTGCACCCTATGAAAGGTGAATATTTTAAATACTTAAATAAAACTATCTGGAAAAATTATCAATTTCCGAATGTTACTTTTTCAAAGCGAATTCAAAAAACACTCATGCACATTTTAGGTGTTAAAACATTTCAAAAAATAGTTTCGGTTACATTGTCATCCTGAGCGCAGCGAAGGATCTGCCGTTTGCGCTTGCCTATTTTACAAGTTCATACATATCATAAAACCATCACAAAAGCAGATGCCTCGTACCTCGGCATGACAAAACTTTGTCATCCTGAGCGCAGCGAAGGATCTGCCGTTTGCGTTAGGCGAAAACGTTTACTTAAATTTATTCAACTTTTTATTCTCGATAC
>CANKGI010000101.1 GCA_947481365.1 Bacteroidota bacterium
GAAAGTGATGGATGACAAAGCGCAACTCCAAAAAGACAAAGCTGCCGGAAATAAAGATGCAGTGAAAGCAGATAAAGAAAAGCTTAAGGCAGATAAAGCAAAATTTAAAGCGGATAAAGCTGAGCATTTAGCTAATAAAGAAGCCCGTAAAGCAGAAAGAGCAGAAAGAAAAGAAATGCATCATCGCAATAAGTAATCAATAATTAGTAAAATCACCGGATATATCGTCCGGTGATTTTACTAAAAACATATTTGAATATTATACCTCATCATATCTTAAAATGAAAAGACAAATTAGTTTAATTGCCCTCATTTTTGCATTTCGAATTGTAATGGGTCAAGTACCAACAGATCGATCGCAATTACTATCAGCTATTCATCATAACAGCAGGGTTGAAAAACCGGGAAGAATTGATAACGACCACCGACAAATGAGATATGATTTTAAGAGGGATCATGAATTTCGTAAAGACAGAATGAAAAATGCAATGCATGAAAAGAGGCGTGAGAAAAATGATGTTGAAAAGCACGAGAGAAGAAATTTAAAAAGGGAGGGAAGATGAGAACTTTCATAACATATAAGTTATTCGTTTTTGCAATACTACTTAGCCTTTTTGTATTTGAAGTAAATGCACAACAATCAGAATCTGAATATGTAAAGCATGGTTTTAAAATGGAAAAAAGTAAAGAGTTACAAATTGCAAAATCAGATTTTAGTCAAGCAATCTTACTTAAACCTGCAAATGCAGATTATTATTTTTATAGGGCAAATATTGAATTTGAGCTGAAAGAATATCAGTCGGCAATTATTGATTTTACTAAAGTGTTGGAAATTGATTCGATGTATAAAGATGCTTATTATAACCGTGGAAATGTCTATTTTGAAGTAAATGATTTAAGTAGAGCATTGATGGATTTTGATCAATATATTTATTTTTTCCCTTCACATGCTGAAGTTTATTATGACCGTGGAAATGTGAAATACAATATGGGAAAATACGAGGACGCAATTTCTGATTTTGATAAAACAATTAGCATTTTACCAAGTCATTACAATGCCTATTACGATAGAGGAAATTCATATTATAGATTGAAAAAATATAATGAAGCCATTGTAAATTATAATCAGGCTATAAAGATACAACCTGATGGGTATGCATTTTATTTTAATAAAGCATTAGCTGAATTCTCGCTTGAATTGGATGATGCGGGATGTGCTGATTTGCAAAAAGCAAAATTGCTAGGTGATCCTGATGTAAATGTTTATATAAAAGAGTTTTGTAAATAGTTTTTTAGGGATAATTAATAGGGTTATTCTTTAATAATTATACCAAGCAAAATAAACTATTTAGTATGTGACAGAATTGTTAAAATCTGTCGTCTAATAAATAAAATTACAACTAACTTTTGTGTGTATGAAAAAAATATACAACGGCATTGTTTTATTAATGATAAGCAACATTACGATTGGGCAAGTAGTTCCAAAAACAATGTTGAGATTACCTGATACTGGGCAGAATACTAGTTATACCAACACTTTTGGTGAAGACCATGACTACAATATCAACACTCCTTTTTTTATCAATAACGGAAATGGAACAGTAACCGACACCATTACAGGTTTGATGTGGCAGAAAGCTGATGGGGGAGAGATGACCATAGAGAAAGCGTATTTGTATTGCGATACACTTACACTAGGTGGATATACAGATTGGCGATTGCCAACACCACATGAAGCATTTAGTATTTTAAATCATCAATATGCAAATCCTTCAATTGATGTTACTGTTTTTACAACATCGGCAGCCGAATATTGGTGGACGATAAAACACCAACCAAATGATACCACAAAAGTTTGGGCTACAAATGCAGGAGGAGGAATAGGTAATCATCCAAAGGCTGAAACAATAAGTGCCGGAGGAACAAAGCATTTTCATGTTAGAGCAGTTAGAGATAGATTAACATCAGTACCTCTAGTAAATCATTTTACAGACAATGGCAATGGAACAATTACAGATAATCTTACCAATTTAGTTTGGCAAAAAATTCCTTACAAAGATTCGCTTACATGGGAAGATGCTTTAAAATATGTAGATACATTTTCACTTGCAGGAGTAAGTAAATGGCGTTTGCCAAATATTAAAGAACTTCAATCGATAAACGATGAAGGATTGATAAATCCATCGGTGAATACAAATTTCTTTACTAATATCGGAATAAAAAAATATTGGACATCGACAACATTGCCAAACCAAACTACCAAAGCATGGTATATGGAAACACAATACGGTGTAACTACCTATGACAATAAAACATCAAAACTCTGTGTATTTTGTGTGAGAGGCGGTAATGTAAAAACAGATCTAAGTATTACCGATATTCCTATTCCTGCAGGTCAATTTGATATGGGAGATCATTTTGGATTTGTTGATCCAAATCATCCAAGTGATGAAATGCCAATACACTCAGTAAAAGTTAATGCTACCTATTTTGCAAAAACAGAGACAACCAATCAACAATTTTTAGCATTTCTTAATTCGTCATTATTGAATGGATTGGTTGAAGTAAGAAACAATATTGTTTATGCAACTGGTGATACAAATATTTATTGTTACACCAATCAGTTTGCCTCCTATTATAGCATTGGTTTTGATGGAAAAGTTTTTTCGATAACTGATTTTAGAACCAATCATCCTGTAGTAGGAGTAATGTGGTTTGGTGCTGCTGCATTTTGTAATTGGTTAAGTTTACAAAATGGATTGCAGGTATGTTATAACCTTAAAACCTGGGATTGTGATTTTACAAAAACAGGATATCGTTTGCCTACCGAAGCAGAATGGGAATGGGCAGGCAGAGGTGGACATATTAGCCCATATTATAATTATCCTTGGGGTAATGATGTAGATAAAACAAAAGCAAACTGGGATAATTCAGGAGATCCGTTTGAAGGAACTTCGGCAACTACTTATCCTTATACCACACCAGTTGGGTTCTATGATGGCTCACTTCGATTGAAAACAGATTTTAACTGGCCGGGAACTGCAACAAGCTATCAAACAGGTAATGGAGCAAACTCTTATGGGCTTTATGATATGGCAGGAAATGTTTGGGAATTTGTGAATGATTGGTACGGACAATCATATTACAGCACAAGTCCACTTGATAACCCGAAAGGACCAACCACCGGATTTATTATGCCCGATGGAAAACCTTACAGAGGTATGCGTGGAGGTAATTGGTATAACGGAGATATTGTTAGTGGAGTAAGTGATGGACATTCACGTGTGTCAAATAGAAATCCATCTTATTACAGAGGTCCTCAGGACCCAAATCATCCATGGTATCATATCGGTTTTCGTGTTGCAAGAAATAACAATAATCCTACAACAGGAATAAACGAACAGAAAACAAATACGGCAAATATTGTATGGGAACAAAACTTTCCAAATCCATTTAGCGTAAAAACCACCATTCAATTTAAGTTGCTAAAATCAAGTTATGTAGTAATGGATATTTACAACTCGCGTGGTCAATTGGTTGACGAATTGGTGAATGATAAACTTGATGGTGGAGTTCACAGTTTTGAATGGAATGCTTATAACTGTTACAGTGGAATATATTATTTACAAATTCACACAGATGAAAAAGTGCAAACCGAAAAAATCATTTTAATAAAATAATCATCATTAATATTTTTTAGTATGAAAAAAAATATATTGTTCACATTCATTTTATTTTTCAGCTTTTCGCTAATGGCTCAGGAATGTTTTATGATTCCTACAGAAACACGTTATTGGGATAATTCGAAAACATACAATGGTTATACGCTTTTTGGAAGTGGTGGAAAAACTTACTTAATAGATTTCGAAGGGCATATCATCAGATCATGGAATATAGGAACGAATCCTCGTTTTACTGAAGGTGGAAATATTTATGATGCTGCCGGTGGAGATCCAAGTCATTCGAATACTTGGAAAGAATTGGATTGGAATGGAAACACAGTTTGGACATATACCGAATCGAGATCTGGATATTGGCCGCATCACGATTTTGAAAAAATATACAATCCGAAACTTGGCGACTCAACCTTTATTTACATTGCCAATAAGGATTTGACTTTACAGAAATGTTTGGATGCTGGATGTAATCCGACAAACTCAGCAGGATACGCAACTGCACAAATGGATGTAATTGTTGAAGTAGATATGAAAGGAAATATCATTTGGGAATGGTCGTTTTTTGACCATGTCGTTCAAGATTTAGATGCATCGAAATCTACTTATGGAATTATAAAAAACACACCCGGAAGAATTAACATAAACCTAGCAGGAAATCCTGTTCAGAAAGATTGGTTGCATTGCAATTCACTTGATTATAACCAGCAACTTGATATGATTGTGATCAATTCGGTTCAAGGAGAATTTTATGTGATTGATCATGGAAATACATTTGTTGTTGGAAGTCCAGATAGTTCGAAAGCAAGAGCAGCATCATCGAAAGGAGATTTTTTATATCGATTTGGCGACCCCGCAAGATATAATCAAGGTAACCCTCCTTCAATTACCAGTAACTGGACAAAATCAACAACAGGACATAAACAAATTGGCGGTGCACATAATATTCAATGGATTAAACCCGGTTTGCCCGGAGCAGGTAATTTTTTGATATTTAACAATGCTGAAAATTTATTTGAACTTACTCCACAATCATACATTTTTGAGATTAATCCGTTTTTAGATTCTACAGGAACAAACAAAGGCACATTTGTAAATCCTCCGAGTGCTGGTTATAATATTTTAAATCCTGCTAATATGAACTTGATGAAAGAAAAGAAAAATATTTCAAAACAAGTGGTGTGGATGTATTCAAGTAAAAACAATGTGAATTTTTACAGCACAATTGGAGGTAGTGTTCAACGATTACCAAATGGAAATACATTTGTTTGCTCAATGAATGACGGACATTTATTTGAGGTTGCCCCAACTGATACCTCAGTGGTTTGGGAATATATTAATCCGATTACTCGAGATGGAATTAAGAAAATAAAAGTAAGTAATTACCCAACTTACAATGCTGTGTTTAGAGCATATCGTTACCCTAGCTCACATCCTGCTCTAGTTGGTAAAGATCTTACACCTCAAGCTACCATTACAACCGTTACACCAAACTATTACACACCAGCCGACCTTATTAAAACAGGGGTAATCAATCCTAAAGGTGGTGGCGATACACCTCCCGAGAATTTAATTAATCAAAATTATCCGAACCCATTTGATAACATCACTACAATTGATTTTGAAATTAAGGATCCTGCTTTAATCAGTATTAACATTTTTAACGTATCGGGTATGGAAGTAAAAACATTGTTGAACGAAAAACGCAATACCGGAAAATATAGCATTAACTGGGATGGAACAGATAACACCGGAACAAAACTTTCGAGTGGAATGTATTACTACATTTTTACTTCAAATAATAAGTATCAGTATAAAAAGATGATATATAACCGCTAAAAATTAACACTCAAAAAACATGAACATCAAGAGAATTATCATATCAGCAATTCTGGTTTTGTTTTTATCAAATTCGGAAAAAGTGTTTGCACAAACCCGAACAGTTGGATTGTTTATAAACGATACCGCAAATACATTTAAGGGTTATACATTGTATGCTCCAAAGCAAAATACAATGACCTATTTGATAAACAATGAAGGTCGATTAGTTCATCAGTGGAAAGCCAGTGCTTACCCTCCGGGGCAAGCAGTTTATCTTTTGGCAAACGGTCATTTACTTAGAACATGTATGATACCAGGAAATCTTGGAACAGGTGGTGGTGAAGGTGGCAGGGTTGAAGAATATGATTGGAACGACAGCTTGATATGGTATATCAATTACTCAACTTCGACTTATATGCAGCACCATGATGTTAAAATTTTACCAAACGGAAATATCATCATGCTTGTGGTTGAGAAAAAAACTTTGTCGGAAGTTTTAGCAGCAGGATTTGATACCAGTAAAATTCAGAAGCCCGACTTTTTGCAAAAGCAAATGTTAATACCTGATTGTATAATCGAAATAAAGCCAACCTTACCATCGGGGGGAACTGTTGTTTGGGAATGGCATGTTTGGGATCATCTAATTCAAAATTTTAATGCTGCAAAATCAAATTATGGAGTACCTGCTAGTCATGCCGAATTAATTGATGCAGCAGGTGATCACAAGTCGTTGCCATTATTTTGGAATCATATGAACAGTATCGATTACAATCCGGCATTTGATCAAATTGCTGTGAGTGTAAGAGGCAATAGTGAAGTTTGGATTATCGATCACTCAACTACATCACTCGAATCAAAAGGACATACAGGAGGTAAAAGAGGAAAAGGTGGCGACTTACTTTATCGTTGGGGAAATCCAATTTGTTATGGTGCTGGTACAGCATCTGATGATAAATATTTTCAACAACATGATATTGAATGGGTAAAACCTGGATATCCGGGAGCAGGAAATATCACTTGTTTTAACAATGGTGTAGGAAGGAATTATTCGACAGTTGACGAAATAACACCTCCAGTTGATACAGCCGGAAATTATACATACGTGGCAGGAACAAAATTTGGCCCTGCAAATTTAACATGGACATACGTAGCAACACCACCAACATCATTATACGGTGCTGATATTTCTGGTGCATATCGTTTACCAAATGGAAACACATTAATCAATGATGGACCGCATGGAACATTTTATGAAGTTACATCAAGTGGTAATGTTGTTTGGAAATATATTAACCCAACAGTACTTACCGGAACAATTAAATGGAATGATACAATTCCTTTAGATATTTCTCATCCGGGAGAATTAATGAATTCGATTTTTAGGGTTTACAGATATCCAACAAACTATTCGGCATTTAACGGTAAAACATTAACACCTGGAAATTTTGTTGAACTATATCCATCAACAGGTATTGCAGAAAAAAAAGAAGTTACAAAATTTAACATTTATCCAAACCCAACAAATGATGTAATAAATATTTGTTTTGATGAACTAATGAGTAATCAAAAAGTAAAGCTTGAAATACAAATTACAAATATGATTGGCGAACTGATGATGAATTTTAATATTGATAAATCAGAAAATATTAAAATGGATGTATCATCATTATCAAATGGGTTATATTTTATCAATGTAAATGGAACATACAAAAAGTTTATAAAACATTAAATTTTATATATGAAGAAAAAAAATCTAGCCCTAGTCACGTTACTATTTTTATCGATCATTACCTATTCTCAAAACAAATCAATTATACTTGGTAGGCCTACAGATACATCAATAACGATAAGTATATTATTTGATCAAAATGTTCAATTCTATTTTCAGTATGGAACGCAGTCGGGTACATTTAATCATACGAGTGCGACCTATACAAATGTATTGAATGTGCCTGATGAAATTGATTTGAATAAATTAACAGCAGATACAAAATATTATTACAGAGTTCAATACAAATTAATTTCAAGTTCGAATTATACAGCTTCGCAAGAATATTCATTTCACACACAACGTTCGAAGGGAAGTACTTTTACTTTTACTATCGAATCAGATGAACATCTGTACGATAAAAAAGGAATTGCTAGCGTGTATAATATTACACTGAATAATCAAGCCAATGACAAGCCAGACTTCATGCTTTCTTTAGGCGATATTTTTGGTGATGATCATAATCCATATACAATAACTTCATCCCAATTAGATTCATTACATAGGGTTTATAGGCCCCGCCTGGGAAGTATTTGTCATTCTATTCCATTTTATATTTGCCTTGGAAATCATGAAGGAGAAAACGATTTTTATTTAGCACATACACCTCCCAATAATTTAGCAGTTTGGGGTACACAATGGAGAAAATTTTATTATCCCAATCCTTCACCTAATGCTTTTTATACAGGCGATACTATTAACGAACCATATGGAATTGGGAATGCTGAAAATTATTTTGCTTGGACATGGGGTGATGCTTTATTTGTAGTATTAGACGTTTACCGTTACGAGTGTGATACAAGTAATAAACCACATAATTGGGATTGGACTTTAGGATTAACACAATATACTTGGCTTAAAAACACTTTAGAGCAAAGCACATCAAAATATAAATTCGTTTTTGCTCATCATGTGAGAGGCCAAGATCGAGGTGGAGTAACAAATGCTAAATTGTATGAGTGGGGAGGTTATGATGGTCCAACCGGATCCAATTATAGTTTTCCAACCTATCGTCCGGGATGGGCTAAACCTATACATAAATTATTTGTAGATAATGGTGTAAATATTTTCTTTCAGGGGCACGACCATTTGTTTGCACATGAAATTTTAGACAGTGTAACCTATCAGGAAGTACCAATGCCAGCTGATTCAACTTATAAAATTGGAATGCTTGCTAATGCAAGTGCTTATGTTTCGGATACAATAGAAGGAACAGGGCATATTCGCGTTACAGTTTCACCTGCTAATGTAAAAGTTGATTTTGTTAGAGCCTATTTACCTGCCGATACTTTAAGCGGTGTTCATAAAAATGGTGAAGTGGCGTTTTCATATACTGTTGGAAATAAATTGAATTCAGCAATTAGCGAAACAAACTTTTCAGACCATGTATTAGCTTATCCTAATCCTGCACAGAACATCATTAATATTGATTTGCCAATTGAATTATTGTTGTCAAATGTATCATTGTTAAACGCAATGGGGCAAACAATAATCAACGCTAAGGTAAAAAGGTTAAACCTTAACGATGTTCAAAATGGAGTGTATTTTATTAAAATTGAAACAGATAAATATTCAACCATCAAAAAAATAATAATCAATCGATAGCGATAATATTCAGTTAGAAAATCAATTTTATCATGCAAAAATTAAAACCAGTTTATGTTTTATTAGCTATACTTTTTACTAGCTATCATTATACGTTCGCGCAATCGTTTTCTCAAATTCTTGGTCGCCCAACAGATAGTTTAGTAACGATGAGTTTCCTTAGTGACCAAAGTTTGGAAGTGTATTGGGAGATAGGAACGACTTCAGGAACTTACACAAAAAACACAACAACAATTGTTGCATTGAAAGACACACCTATCGAAATTGATTTTAATAATTTGGTAAAAAACACTAAATATTTTTACCGTTTAAGGTATCGAATAAATGGTATCACATCAGCTTTTATAGCAGATACAGAATACACGTTTCATACACAAAGGCCAACAGGGTCTTCATTCACATTTGCTATCGAAGCTGATCCGCATCTCGATACTAATTCAAATCCTGCATCATACTCTCTCACAATTAAAAATATGTTGAATAAAGCGCCCGACTTTTTAATTGATTTGGGAGATATTTTTATGTCAGAAAAACTTCCAGTAAAATCACAAACAGAAATTACGAATCGTCATTTATTATTCAGACCATATCTGAATACAGTTTGTCGAACTGCGCCATTGTATTTAACCATTGGAAATCATGAAGGTGAGTTAGGGTGGATGCTTGATGGTACACCAAACAGTCTTCCGGTTATTACTACCAACACCCGTAAAAGATATTATCCAAATCCATTTCCTAATTCATTTTATTCGGGCAATATAAAATCAGAAAATTATGTTGGTTTGAGAGAAAATTATTATGCATGGGAGTGGGGCAATGCACTTTTTATTGTGATCGATCCTTATTGGTATACTACATCAAAACCAGGTTGGGGATGGACTCTTGGAGTAGATCAATACAATTGGTTTAAAAATACTATTACAACAAGCAAAGCGAAATTCAAATTTGTTTTCTGTCATCAACTGGTTGGAGGAAGTGGAACGGATGGAAGAGGAGGAACAGAAATGGCAGATTTTTTTGAACAAGGGGGTAAAAATGCCGATTCAACTTATGGCTTTGACACGAATCGTCCGGGATGGGGAAAATCAATTCATAAGTTAATGATAGAAAACCATGCACAGATTTATTTTCATGGACATGATCATTTTTACGATAAGCAAGATAAAGATGGAATTGTATATCAAGAAGTGCCGCAGCCATCGTGTAAAAATATTGTAAGCACATCGGCAACACAATATGGATACTTAAGCGGAGTAATACTTGCAGGAAGAGGTTTTTTATTAGTAAGTGTAACTGATAGTACAGCAAAAGTTGATTATATAAAAACCTACTTGCCTAACGAAGAAACTTCGGGGCATAAAAATGGTGAAATTGGATACTCCTATTCGGTAAGTACAGCATTAAATACTGGTATTAATACATTCAGTAATCAAAAGGAGTGGACCATATATCCTAATCCTGCAAACTCAAAAATTACTGTTTCATCAGATAAGCAAAATTTAAACGGCACTTATGTTCTGATAACCGATATACTTGGAAGAAAAGTGTTGGAAGAAAATTTAACTAATGCAACTAATGAACAAACCATTTCGATAGTTGAACTAAAAACAGGAGCTTACATTTTAATCATTCAAAAAGATGGTGATACAAGTAGATTGAAATTTGTGAAAGAGTAAAAGCACTTTCGGGTGCTTTTTGTTTTTATTCTACTTTAAAATGATTTGCTGTTACATTATTTTTTCTGAAAAACTAAATCGTTTTTATGTTTGA
>CANKGI010000102.1 GCA_947481365.1 Bacteroidota bacterium
TAATGCGGTTTCAAAACAATCTTGAGCGTTTTCTTTTTCATCAATATTAAGAAAAGCTTCACCCATTAACAGAAACACTTCTGGGCTTAAGGGTTCGTATGCACGAATAATTGAAAGGGTTTCTAGCGCTAATGAATGTTTTTCTAAAGCGATTAAAGCCTCAGCTTTTTTAAACATTAGCCCAATTGAAAAGGGGTACAACTGTTCTCCATAAGCAACAACTCCCAAGGCATCATTAAATAAATCCTTATTTAAATAGTGTTCGGCAATAGACTCTAGCGCATCAGACGAAAAGAACTCTTCGTTTTTCCCCCTCAGCATTTTTTCATACCGATCAACATTCGACAAGGTGTCTTCATCTAAAAAATCTTCAGCATCCATTTCGGTATAAATTGATAATACAAAAGTAACGATACAATACAATATTAGTGTTTTATATGCTACACTTCTATTGAAAAAAGATGTAATTAAAATAAGACATTTAACAAGCCCAACTGCGGATAAATAAAAGACAAACCCAACTACATAGTTTTAAATCGTACCTATTATTGTAAAATATTAATTCAAAAATGAAAATGAAAATTCGCACCACAATTATTAGTTGTTTATTATTAGGTGTTACAAGTCTGGCATTTGCCCAGGCGAATAAAAGCGACACGCTACTTAGCGATGTTGGGGTGGCGGTATCACCAACAAGGGTTAACTTTAATGTAAAACCCGGAGAGAGCAAATCATATGAAGTTACCATAACGAATGAAACAAAACGCAAAAGAACTTTTAAGGCAGCTCTTAAAGATTTTGACATGGACAAATCGGGAAGTCCGGCATTTATGTTGGCGGGAAGCAGCGAACACAGTCTTTCGAAATGGATAAACATATCACCAACCTTTATGGAACTTGCACCAGGTGGTGTGCAAAAAGTTAAAATCACACTATCCTTACCCGACAGCGAAGGGTTAAACAGGGCAAGTTGGTGCATCATGATGGTTGAAGAAACAAAAGAAAGACAAGTGTTGGAAACAGAAGCAAGCGATCAAAAAATAGCTTTCGGTATTACTCCCACATTTGGTTTTGGAGTATATTTATACCAAAACCCACCAAATGTTGCAAACAACAAAGTAGAAATTAAAAATTTTACAATACAAAAAGCAGATAGCAAACAAAGAAACATTGAGCTTGCGCTTAATAATACAGGAGACGGAATAGCAACATGTACTGCTTACGTAGAGCTAACCAACACCAACACGGGAAAGACACAAAGGCTATTGGTAAAACGGTTTGTAATATTACCGGGATATAGAAGAAACTACCTTTTTGCGCTACCAGAAAAATTGGATAAGGGAAATTACTCAGCTGTTGGGGTTTTGGACTTTGGAAGCAAAGAAGTGGTTGAAGCAGCCACGTTGGAATTTGTTATTGATTAGAAATAAGCAGGTGAAAAACAGTATAAATGGTGGTTTTTTGTAAAAAACTGACAAAAAAATGTAACTGTCTAATACTGAGAAGCAAAAAAACACAAACAAGCACCAAAAACAAGCAAAAACAGCCGCTTATTTCCTAAAACCGCCACTCATGTTTTGGTTTTTTCAAACCCAACACTATCTTCGTGTTGTAATTAAAACCTTATTCAAATGAAAAAATCAATCTTAACATTAGCAGTTTTAGCCGGGATGGTAACAGCTGCGTTCGCACAGTTGAAAGACGAAAAAGATGTAACAATCACAATGGATCTTCAACCAATTCTTCAATTAAACATGTCAACTCCTAATCAATTAGATTTTGTGTTTGACGACATCAACAAGTACTATGGTGGTATTACTAAGTATGCTGCAACAGTATTAAAAGTAAGCTCAACCGTAAACTGGGATCTTTATGCAATTGGTATTTCTAACGGAAACGTTGGTGCTGGTTTTTGGGATCAACAAATTAAATACGGAACAGGTGGTTCGGGTGGCGCAACTAACAAGCTTCCTTTAAGCCTTGTAGAACTCCGTCAGGGACAAGCAAACAACAACGCAACAGCGGCAACAGGAACTTACAAAGATTATAGTGCTGTATTTCCTCCGGTTGCTAGCCCATCAGGATCAAACAGTTTGTATGTTGACCCAGCAAACACAGGAACACCCCCAACAACAAAAGATAAATATATTGCTGGACACGCAGGAACAACTGCTACAGGTGCAGATGCTGTTGCTGGAGGTAGTTATTTAACAGCAGGTGGATTAACAAGCGATTATTATTATTCAATCGACTATAGAATTCTTCCAGGTTTGCCAGCAATATTTCCAATGGCATACTCTGCTGATGGTGCAACAAAACAAGACCTTGTAACAGCTAACGCTGTGGGTTCATATGCACAACCAGGTGTTTACACGATGAATGTTCAATATTTATTATTAGAAGACCAATAGAAAGCGGGTCAACTTAATTTTATTAAAGCCAGAAACGAATTTTCGTTTCTGGCTTTTAAACAAAGATTAGAGATAAAATTTTTTCGGTACAACCTACCATGAAAGCAAAAAAATTATTATTTCTCTTCATCTGTTTGAGCTTTATAAATTTTACCCAGGCACAGCAGTTTTGTGACAAGGTAATGTTAATGCTTAGCAGTGCGGGAAACATAGATTTCACATTCGACACATTCGGAAAGTATGTGGGTGGGATTACACAAAACGGTGTAAGCCAGCTCAAAGTTTCGGTTGACAATAGTCTAACCAACAACCCCGATTGTAGATGGAATTTGGTTATTTATATTGACAACAGTAGCAATCCGCTAACCCCAACCGATGAGTGGGAGACAATAAAAACACACACCGCATCAGGGGCAACACCCAAAATAAACGCATTACAAATTAGGGTAAGAAATAGGTGTAATACACCCATAGTAGGAACAAGTTTTTTTAACGCTAACGTAATTCCAGGTCAACCCATAATACTTATTTCAAACACGGGCGTTACCATACCGGCTGGATCATGTGTTTCTAATGTAAATGGTCCAGGAAACTACTTGAGCCACTACGATGAATACACCTTTGATATTGACTACAGAATAGCTCCAGGTTTAAGCTTAAAAAGCGGTATTTATCAACTAAGACTAAAATATCTTTTAACCGAAGCGCTTTAATGGTAAATATAAAAAACATATCGTTTTTATTAATCATACTTTTTAGCATAACGGTATGTGTTTATTCACAAACCACCAATGACTCTGCAAAGACAGCATCAATAGTAAAACCTAAAACTGTTGTTGCCGAATTTATAAATAAAGAAACCCTTTTGGCACAAGGTGAAATAGTTTCAAATGTTTTAAAAGTGTCAAACAACACAGGCAATAAAATCAAGTTTAGACTTTCATTAGATTACCCAACAGGATGGAGGCTGCTTAATAAATCGGATAAAATTTATGAACTGAACAATAATGATTCGTTGTTTTTTCCGATAAGAATATTGCCAACAGCACAAATTTTTGGAAACACTCGGTTCATGATTCCGGTGTATTTAATTTCTGAAGAAGATGTCCAATTGGCGAACACCTTTTTTTGGAGTTTTACAGAAAAGAAAACAAGCTGGCTACTAAGTGTAGAGCCATCTTCAAAAAGATATTTTAAAAACGGATCAAACACAACGAATTTTAAGGTAAACGTTTTAAACACAGGAACAGAAACGCAACCGGTTTCTCTTACCCTTAACAACACAAGCTTATATGCAATTTTATCAGACTCGAGTGATCGACCATTAAAAAACCCTTCATATAATATTAACCTGAAACCATTTCAAGACACATCGTTTACGTTTAATTTTAAATATTTTCAGGGAACAAGAAACTTTAACAGAATAGATATTGAAAACCACAAACCGGACAACCAGAATGAAGAAAAAACATTTTCGGTTTTTGTAAATACTAACGAACCTAATTTAGGTGGGGGGAACGGTTTTCAGAGTGGACAAAAAGTTACATTTACACGTCTTTCGAGCGAAAAAACAGTGAACCAATTTAGTTCAGCAAGCCTACCAATTGTTGTTGATTTAAACATTAACAACATTATGAACGATGTAACATTTACTACACTTAATGTTCGTGGGTTAGGGCAAATCAACAAAGACCAAATGTTGATGTATAATTTTCAAACTACAACAAGCACGAACAGCAACGACAATGTTTTAAAAAACAGCATATATTATCTTGGTTATTATTACGACAAAGGAAGTGTACAGGCTGGGTTTATTAATGGCGGAATGATGGGAATTCAAAGTTATGGTAGAGGGTTAAGGTCGGATTATTATATTACCAGAAGATATAAAATTGGAGCATTTTATATTAATAATACAGGAGTTCCGGGAAGCACAAATGCATATGCATACGGATTAAACTATGAGTGGAAATATTTTAAACAAAACACACTTAACCTTGAGTATGGCAGAAGCGAAAACACCTATACAAAAACAATTACAGATGCATATAACACAAGAGGCGGGTTTAACTTTTTAAAAGGACAAAGTGTGTTTATTAATTTTTCTACTACAGTGGTTAACTCAACCGACAATATTTCGACAGTTTCCAATAAAGTAGGTTACTACGGAGCCTTTTCTTATAACGGGATGTTTTTTAAAAACAAGCTTAACACCAATCAGTCTTTTGGTAAGAGCACAAAAGAATATTCGAATAGTAATATCGATCGTTATTATTACAATCAAAGCACCCGATTTAATTTTAATAATAAAGTTGGCCTTGTGTTGGTTAATGGTTACAACAAAATTAATTATTCATTCACAACACCTATCGACAACTATACTCAAACCAACCAACTTTCATTAAACATTAGTCAAAAAAATGCATCGTTTCAACCACAAGCTTTTTACAACATATTTAACTACACACAGTTTTCTTATGAGTCGAGAGGTGTTGGGCTAAGCTATAATATTTTTCAACCAAGAGAAAACACAAGAATTGCAACAACCATTCAAACGGGATACAACAAACAGTTTAACACACCAAATAACGAAGAGAAGTTTTTTATGATGTGGAGCGGTTTTGTATTCTACCGAACATTTACAATTAATGCCAGATACAACATGTCTCCTGTAAACAACCAGGGCTCTCAATCGGCAATTAACGGAGACAAAACACCACAAACATTTTCGGCATCAGTTCAAAATCAATATTTGTTTAGCAACACACATTTTATGTTGCAAACCGGAGCAAATTATTATTACAACAATGTGTTTAACCAACACAGTGCAGGCTTGTATCCAGAGTTTTATTATTTTACAAACGATGGTTGGAGGTTTAAGGTTAACTTCAGTTATAATTTAATAACAGGAAACGTTTTTAACTTTAGCAACCAACAATTAAACACAGAAAACCCTGCAACATACACCAACCAAAATGTGTATATCGGATTGGGAATTCGCAAAGAGTTTGGTGCACCGATTCCGTTTGTGAAGAAAAAAAATCATGATGTTGCCTTTAAAGCATTTTATGATTTAAACGGAAACGGGATAAAAGATAAAAACGAACAACCGATTGAAAACATAGTAATTGGTTTGGGTGGCACAGAGGTTATTTCGAATGACGAAGGAGAGGCAAGTATGTTGAATTATCCTGGTGGTGTTTGGCCGCTTTTGGCAAGAAGTTTAGAGATAAGCGAATCGTGGTTTGCAAACATACCCGACAGCGTAAATGTGTTGAAAGATCGAGTGGTTTTTATTCCGTTTGTTAGGGGTGTTAAAATAAAAGGTAAAGTAGGAATAGATAGAGAGTCAATAAGGGTTGACGCTTCATCTCCTTTTGATTTATCGAGGATAAAAATAAACGCAAACGGAAACAAAACATTTAGCACACTTACCGATTTTCAAGGAAACTTTGAGTTTTATTTACCTTACGGTAACTATATCATCAACATGGACGAAAATATTCTTGGAGATAAATACAAGCTTGCAAAAAACAATTTCGAAATTGAGGTGAACAGAAGCGTTGACGGTATGTTTATTTCATATTTGATTGTTGAGCGTAAAAGAAAAATCATTAAGAAAAGTTTCACAACGCCCGAAAATCACAAATAATTCACCTTCGTTTTTCATCACAAAATTAATGGCGTATTTTGCTCATCTAATATTCACCAATGAGAGCAACACTTCTATTCGTCTTTTCAAGCATTTCATTTTGTTTGTTTTCACAACCCAAGCAAAAGCAAGCAAACTGGCAGCAAAAAACAGACTATAATATTTCTGTTAAACTAAATGATGAGCAAAATAAGCTAAGCGCATTTGAAAAAATCACATATACCAACAACAGTCCGAACGAACTAAATGAAATTTATATTCACCTATGGCCAAATGCCTATCGGAATATCGAGACAGCCTTTGCAAAACAAAAGCTAGAAAATGGTGATGCTGAATTTTATTATTCGACAGAAGAAGATAAAGGCTGGATTGACTCGCTCGACTTTAAAATAAACGGACAGCGGGCAAAATGGTATTTAACAAAAGACATTGATATCTGCAAAATAGAACTTTTACAACCATTAAAATCTGGAGAAAAATTAGAGATTACCACTCCATTTTCAGTAAAAATCCCGAAAGTGTTTTCTCGCATGGGGCATGAAGGACAAATGTATTGCATCACACAATGGTACCCAAAACCAGCAGTGTATGATGCGAATGGATGGAATGCAATTCCGTATTTAGATGAAGGAGAATTTTACAGCGAATTTGGAAGTTTTGATGTGAGCATTTCTGTGCCAAAAAATTATGTTGTTGCCGCAACAGGAAATCTTCAAAACGAAGATGAAAAAGTTTGGCTAAAAGAACGAACAAATATTAAAGCTGAAGAAAACAACAGAACAGACACCATAAAGAACTTTCAAAGATTTGTTTCTTCAAAAGAGTTTAAAACACTTCGTTTTACTCAAGACAGTATTCATGATTTTGCATGGTTTTGCAGCAAGAGGTTTTTGGTTGAACAAAGTTCGGTTGTTTTAAAAAGTGGAAAAAAAGTAAACACATTTTTATACCATGTCGACCCAAGTCAGAATTCGGTAAAATGGATCGACTCTGCTATATATTTTTATTCGAAACTGTTGGGCGAATATCCATACGATAACGCATCGGCAGTTGTAACGCCTCTCAAAGCGGGTGCAGGAATGGAATATCCAACCATTACAAATGTTGACGCTGCAGAAGAAGGAGTGATTGTTCACGAGGTTGGCCATAATTGGTTTTATGGAATACTTGCAAACAACGAGCGCACGTACCCATGGATGGACGAAAGTTTTAACAATTATTATGAAACGCGATTTGAATACAAACAAAAAATTCCTGCACGTCATCGAGGTTTTCATTTCAATAAATCAGGAGATAAAAATCAGAGATTTGGTTTTGGGGAAACACCGTTCGGTTTGCTGCAACAGAATTATTTATTTAGCGCACGAAAAAATAATGACCAACCTGTAAACATACCAGCACCTGACTTTGAGGAGATGAATTATGGAACCATCGTTTATGGAAAGGCTCCGCTAATGTTCCAGCAATTGCAAGATTATTTAGGCGATAGTTTGTTTGATGCGATGATGCAATCATATTACGAAAAATGGAAATTTAAACACCCGCTGCCGGATGATTTTTTTGATCATGCAAAAAGTTTTACAGGAAAAAATTTGGATTGGTTTAATCAGCTTTATTCAACAACAATTAAACCCGATTATAAAATTGTGTCGGCAAGAAAAGGCGAAATCGTAATCAAAAACAAATCATCAATTGCTTCACCTTTTCCTGTATCGGCAATGAAAAATGACAGTGTATTTTCAACAAAATGGTTCGAAGGATTTACAGGAAAGAAAACATTTGATTTCACAGAAAAACAAGTTGATAAATTTAGAATTGACGCTTACGAAACAACACTTGATGTTTATCGGAATAACAACACCATTCGTACACGTGGGATATTTAAAAAAATGGAGCCAATAAGTTTTCAGCTTTTAGGAAACCTAGAAAACCCATACAAAACACAAATATTTTACTCTCCAATTGTAGGGGCAAATTTGTATAACAAAACCATGATAGGAATGGCTTTTTACAACAGCCTTATTCCGCAGAAAAAGTTTGAATACGCAATTGCTCCGATGTATTCATTTGGAACAAACGATGTTGTTGGTTATGCAAATTTTGAAAAACATTTTAACACCGATGGAATTTTTAAGCAAGTTCATGTTGGTGTTAACGGAGCGAGGTTTGGGTATAATTATTTTAACGCTTTTACGAATTTTTCTCCATTCCCAACATTTGCTTTCACCTATAATAAAATCGAACCAACTTTATGTTTCGATTTGAACAAAGAAAACAAGCGATCGGTGATTGAACAATCTATTCAGTTTCGGTCAACGTTTATTTTATTTAGTAAAAACGCAAATTCGAACAACGACCCGATTTACCCACCAAGCTTTACTGTTCCTGCAAATTACAGGGTTGATGAATTGAGCTATTTTATGAATAACAAAAAAGCCATCAATAAAAACGCACTCAAAGTCACTCTGCAAAACATAAATGACAATGTGGATTTGGTGAAAATATTTGCAGAGTTCAAACAAACAATCAACTACGAAAAGCCGAAGAAGAAATTAGACATGAGAATTTTTGGGGGAATGTTTTTAACGCAAAGCGCATCACTTCCTACAAATTATTATTTTTTGATGTGCGGAAACTCTGGGTATTTCGATTATATGTTTGACCACTCGTTATTGGGGCGCTCGGAGGTTGATGGATTGTTTTCCCATCAGTTAATAGAACAAGGGGGAAACATGCACATACCAATTGACGTTGCATACATTGTCAATACCGACAGCTGGCTTTTTAGTGCAAATTTAGTTACCACAATTCCTGGGCCTATTCCTGTTAGGCTGTTTGTTGATGTAGGTTATATCAACGCTAAAAGCAGCATCACAACAATAACAGGAACAACAAATACGTATACACCAACTTTTCAGTATGTAGCAGGAGCAAAAATTGTTGTTGTAGAAGACGTTTTTGAAATCAATTTACCTTTGTTTAATTCCGATGATATTGAATCTAAATTCGGTTTGCTATATGGCGGTTATAAAGAGGAAAACTCACTGCAACACCTTTCACACAAAATTACATTTACTTTAAATTTAAATAAACTAAACCCGCTAAAAGCAATTCGCACAGCAGCGATTAACTAAAAAATTTAAAGAATATCGGCTATTGTTTTTGTTGGCAATTATCGCAGTATATTTTTTTCAAGTGAAGGTTTTCAAAAAACTTAAACGACACTTTTGACTGATTAAATATTTCGCAGAAAATAACAGGATTGGTTTTTTGCAATAATTTTAAAACAGGAAAATATTCTTTTTCGAAAATGGGTGCACCCGAAGCTTTGCCAAAATATATAATACGTAGGCAATATTCTTTACAAAGAGCAATATCATTTACGTCAACATTATTGATATGGTCAAGCAAAATTTGTGTAGCAATATCAAAATGTTTCATGTCGGCATAATAATCGGCAAGCGTTATCGATTCTAAAACAGGACTGCTTTTCGAAAGCTCTTTTATGTTTGAATACGACTCGGCCTTTTTTGATTTTACAGCCTCATGATTAATGGTAAAAAAGCGCGCGTTAATCGTGTTTCGTATATTTTGAGGAATAGCCGAAGTTGTAGTTGAAGCATAAAGCGAAGCTAAAATTTGCAACTCTTCTCTTCTTTGGTCTTCGGGTAAACTTGCCGATGCATTCAGTTTTAAAGCAAGATAATTATATTTAATAATGGAGTTTTCGGGCGATAACTTTCTTAATTCTTCAAACCGGTTTATTCTTGTTTTTTCGTCTTTTATATATACCGCTCTGTTGTTGTGAAGAGAAATAAATTTAGGCTCTTCAGGAATTGACATTGATTGAAATCGGTCGTTACTTATTTTTCCGGCTATTAATAAATTGATCATTGCAGTTTGATTGCTTAACGCCCGTTTCAAATCTTTTTTATCTATAGCATTTTTAAATCGATACATCCAATAATCATCTTCTTTCATTTTGGTCATATCAAATGCAACTTTCATTTGTATTGTCGCAAACCGTTCTTCTTTTAATTGTGGTTCTAGCTTATGAAGCAAAACAGAGTCTCTGTTAAGCCTGCCATTTACTTGAGCCGGAGTGCTATCGGCAAGGTAATACCAGTTGGTAAGCAAAATTTGCTTTTTAAAAATATCCCACGAGTTTCCGGTTTTAATGGCGTATTTAATTTTGTTGCCCGACTGCTGTTGTTCGAGCACTTTTACAATACTTGCAGCACGTTTATTCTGCAGTTCAACGTTTTTTGCCGAATCACCCTCCATTGATGAATAAGCGATAATTTCTATTCCCTGAATGGTAAAACGAGGCTCGTTTAAACTATCAAGAAACGGAGTAATATCTTCGGGTTTGTATTCGAATTTATTTTTCTCAAAAGGAATTTTAAAACTTAGCTGTTTATATTCCATAAAAGGTTCGCTTGTTTTGGCTGTTTGTGTATCAACCACTACCGGAAGGTTTTCGTATACAACAGGTTTAAGATATGTTTTCAACCGATCGAGTTTGTCGTAAAAACTCCAGATATCACACTTCACTTTTTCGTCACAATATTTCA
>CANKGI010000103.1 GCA_947481365.1 Bacteroidota bacterium
AGGGTATTACAGGATAACAAAAATCTTATCGAGAAAATGTCAAAATTTGATATCACTAAAGTAGAGTTTAAAGATTTTGATAACGCGAAAACTGAAACAACATCAGATGCTGGAAAACATGATTTGATGACGATGATTTTTAAACCTTCGAATTTCGACCCCAATAAAAAATATCCAATGTTGATGTATGTTTATGGTGGACCGGGAAATCAATTGTCGGTAAATAGATGGATGGGCGGAAATTATTTTTGGTGTCAAATGCTAGCAAATAAAGGCTATTTCATTACCTGTACCGATGGTCGTGGAACCGGAGGAAATGGTGAAGCATTTAAAAAGTGCACCTATCTTCAATTAGGAAAATATGAAATTGAAGATCAAATTTATTATGCCAAGAAAATAGCAGAGCAACCATTTATTGATGCTTCTCGAATTGGAATTTGGGGATGGAGTTTTGGTGGTTATATGAGTTCTCTCGGAATATCAAAAGGTGCTGATGTGTTTAAAATGGCGATAGCTGTTGCACCGGTTACCAATTGGCGTTTTTACGATAATATTTATACCGAACGTTTTATGAGAACACCTCAGGAAAACGGGAAAAATTATGACGATAATTCTCCAATTAATCATATCGAAAAAATTAAAGGCAAATATTTAATTGTGCACGGAACTGCCGATGATAACGTGCATTTTCAAAATTCGGCAGAGATGATTGATGCGATGATTAAAAAGAATATTCGCTTCGATTCTGAATATTATCCTAATAAAAATCATGGTATAAGCGGAGGCAAAACGCGTTTGCACCTTTATGATAAAATGACAAGATTTATCTTAGAGAATTTGTAATCAAAAATTGATCATCACAATTGCGGTAATATTTTTTTTGATTGTTGAATATTTGAAGATAACAATGTGATAAAAAAATGTTACTTGCGAACATAAATCAAATCAAAAATTTATTATGCCGAAAGTACTGATTATAGATGATGAGAAAGCAATCAGAAACACGTTAAAAGAAATTCTTGAATACGAAGGATATCATGTTGACGAAGCTTCTGACGGACAATCGGGGTTCGAGAAAATACAGGCCGAAGAATATGCTGCCGTTTTGTGCGATATTAAAATGCCGAAAATGGATGGCATTGAAGTATTGACAAAAGTGAAAGAAATGGAAGATGATGTTCCATTTATCATGATATCTGGACATGCTACCATTGATACTGCTGTTGAAGCTGTAAAAAAAGGAGCTTTCGATTTCATTTCAAAACCACCAGATTTAAATCGTTTACTCATCACCCTTCGCAATGCCATTGATAAAAAAGAATTGGTTATCGAAACCAAAGTTCTTAGAAGAAAGATTGGCAAAACACGTGAAATAATTGGCGATTCGCCTGCTATAAAAAATATTAACGATACCATCGAAAAAGTTGCACCAACCGATGCACGTGTTTTAATAACAGGTGAGAACGGAACAGGAAAAGAACTTGTTGCACGATGGATTCATGAAAAAAGTAACCGTTCACGTAATACGTTAATTGAAGTAAACTGTGCTGCTATTCCAACAGAATTAATTGAAAGCGAATTGTTCGGACATGAAAAAGGTGCGTTTACTTCAGCAATGAAACAACGTATCGGAAAATTTGAACAAGCAACAGGTGGCACTTTGTTTTTAGATGAAGTTGCTGATATGAGCTTATCTGCACAAGCAAAAGTATTGCGTGCATTACAAGAAAATAAAATCACCCGTGTTGGTGGCGAAAAAGATATTGATGTTGATGTTAGAGTAATTGCCGCAACCAATAAAGACCTAAATAAAGAAATTGAAAAAGGGACTTTTCGCATGGATTTATATCACCGTTTGAGTGTGATTTTGATTCATGTTCCTTCACTTAATGAACGCAAAGATGATATCCCACTTCTTGCCGAAAGATTTGTAAAGGAAATTTGTGAGGATAATACCATCGCTCGCAAAAGTTTTTCACCTGCGGCTTTTACGGAGTTGAAGAAAATAAATTGGACTGGAAATATTCGTGAGTTGAGAAATGTTGTTGAACGACTTGTTATCCTTAGCGGCAATAAAATTACCGAAGAAGATGTACAACGTTTTGCCAGTCCGATGAACAATCAGGCTAACGAGAAAAGTGTATTCGAAAAATTTGATACTTTACAAGAATTTAAAGATCATGTAGAGAAAATATTTATCGAAGAAAAACTCAAAAAGAACGGATGGAATGTTGCTAAAACAGCATTGGAAATCGATATACAAAGAAGTCATCTTTACAATAAAATTGAAAAATACAATTTGCGTAGAGGCGAGATGAGTAGCACGTTGAGTGAATAAAAAGTCCCACCCGACCTCCCCAAATGGGAGGAGAAATATGAAGTCGAAAATCAAAAATGAGTACGAAAAGACTCCCCTTCGGAGAGATTTAGAGGGGCTATGATAGGTACCGATATAAATACAGCAATAAATTTTTTGAAGCAAGGCGAGCTTGTTGCCATTCCTACCGAAACGGTTTATGGTTTGGCTGCAAATGCATTTGACGAAAATGCTGTTCTAAAAATATATCACGTTAAAAATCGTCCTCAGTTTAATCCTTTAATTATTCATACTAATTCAATCGAAAAACTTAAAAGTTGGGATTTAGTTTTGCCTGAAAAAATGCTTTTACTTGCAGCAAAATTCTCTCCAGGGCCGTTAACTTTTGTGATCAAAAAAAGCAATACAATTCCCGATATTGTTACAGCTGGAACAGATGCTGTTGCTGTCAGAATTCCGAATCACAAACTCACTTTAGAATTATTAAGTAAACTCGATTTTCCGCTTGCTGCACCCAGTGCAAATCCCAGTGGTTTTGTGTCGCCAACTAAAGCATCACATGTTTTCGAACAATTAGGTGAGCACATTCCATACATACTTGATGGTGGTGATTGTGAAGTAGGAGTGGAGTCAACTATCATTTCATTTTTAGACGAAACACCAACCATTCTTCGTTTCGGTGGATTGTCGCTTGAAGCAATTGAATTGGTAATTGGGAAAGTGAATACAATTTTTAGTCAACAGTCAACAGTCGACAGTCGACCGTTGACTGTTAACCAACCTATAGCTCCTGGTATGCTTTCGCGTCATTATGCAACAAAGCATAAATTGATTTTTGATTTTAAGGAAACTGATTTTAACCAATATCATCATGATAGGATTGGTATGATTTCATATAGTAAAAACTACACTTCTATTCCAATTAGCAATCAAATGATATTATCTCCCGAAAGGAAATTAGCTGAAGCTGCACGTAAATTATTTTCGGCAATGCGTGAAATAGATGAGAAAGATATCGATGTAATTTTTGCTGAAAAATTTCCTGATTTAGACCTTGGTAGAGCTATTAATGACAGGTTAAAACGAGCAAGTGTTGAATCAAAATAAAAAATAGAGTGCCCCGATGAATTTAATGGTGAATGTACCATAAATGAATTTCAGAATTATTTTCTCTTCTTTAAATTCTCTTTCATATACTTAATATATTTTCATAAATAGTTTACGAGAACTAAAATTGTTTAGCTTTGATATGTCAAATATAGCTTTCTATAAAAAAGAGTTATAATCCGTATACTTTAATAAATGTGGCAGTTTCGCATATGCATTTGATGCGAGAAAACATTTATAAATTTTTAAGTAATAGTTTTTAAATCCTTTAAAAATGAAAACAAAAATTAAAAAATCATTCTCAATCATCTTGCTCGCTTTTCTTGGCTTGAGCTTTTATGCAAATGCGCAAGCACCAGTTTTATTAAAAGACAGTGTTGGCAACAGTAATGCCACAAATGGTTTAGTTATTGGCAATAATTTCTATTTCAATTTCTCTGTTTCAACTAACCGCCAACAACTTTGGAAAACAGATGGAACTCCGTCCGGTACTCAAATGTTAAAAGATTCTTTTGCTTCTATATTGAATTTAGTAAATATCAACAGCACACTTTATTTTATGGGATACGCATCGAGTACCTCGCGTGCATTATGGAAAACCGATGGAACTAAAGCAGGAACTATTATGGTCAAAGATTTTCCGGGTACTTATGCGCAGGCAGTTGGATTTACTACCATTAATAACGTTTGCTATTTTAATTACCAATCAAGTTCAGCTCCGTTTGCAATATGGAAAACAGATGGTACAGATGCAGGCACTGTCTTAGTTAAATCAGGAGTTGCAATTGCTGCCGGAATGCCAAGAGATCTTTTTTATCTGGCAGGAACGCAAATTGTTTTCTTTGGAACCACAGCCACCTCTACTTCAAAATATAGAGAACTTTGGAAAACAGATGGTACAGATGCTGGCACATCAATGATAAAAGATAGCATATTTTCTCCTAATGCAGGAAATGTTCTTGGTGAATACTTGAATGTTGGCTCACTTGGATTTTTCACAGTGAGTTCGGGTGCTTCATATTCATTATGGAGAACCGATGGTACTAGTGCCGGAACTTTTATTGTGGGAGGAGGATTGATTGCCAACCTGACAAATTTAAATGGTGTTTTATATTTCAGAAATGGTTCGGGAATTTCTGCCCTTTGGAAAAGTGATGGAACTCTTACTGGAACTACTGCGATAAGTGGGCTTGATAAAATTGGTTCGGGTATGTCTGTCATGGGAAACAGTTTATATTTAGGTGGGAAAAACAGTTACGACTTCGAACCGTATAAAAGTGATGGTACTTTAGCAGGTACTGTTTTATTAAAAGATATAAGGGTTGGAAGCCTTGCAATGGGATCCTCTCCTACGTATTTTACAAAAGTGAATAATACCATGTGCTTTGTTGCTAATGACAGCATAAATGGAAATCAAATTTGGAAAACAGATGGAACAACAAATGGAACAAAAATGGCTTACGCAGTAGTTGATACAATTTCAAGTAATGAAGCTCCTGTTGCAAGGATCGCTTTAAATAATTATTTGCTATTTATTCATGGTGGTTCTGTCGGTAAGCTTTATTCTCTGTTGGTAGCTTCTGGCTCAACTGGAATAAATACAACTGAGGAAACTAAAAATATTGTTAATGTTTATCCAAATCCATCTTCAGGTATTCTTAAAATTGAATGTAACAGTAATAAAAACATATCAGTTCAGGTGTTTAATTTATTAGGAGAAGAAGTTATTAAACAACAAATGTTAAATGAAGTAGATATGTCAAATTCTCCTAAGGGAATCTACTTTGTGAGAGTTAACGATGGGACAAAAATTCATACTAGAAAAATTATTATTCAATAATAAATTTACAATAGCCTGTGGTATAAACCATGGGCTATTATATTTTAAATCAATTTCACTTTATATTTCTCAGCCATTTTTTGTAATTGTTCATCAGTTACTCCATGAATATTTTTTGAGCCATGTCGATTTTCAATTGTTGTTACATAAATAGTATAACCAAACTCAGAAGCAAGTTTAAAATAAGGTTCCATTTCCCACTCAATTGTAAAAGTATTTTCTACAAAAACTTTTTCGATTTGATCAGCTAAACTTTTTCGTGTGTCATCCTCACATTTTTTATATGCTAAGTAATTTTCTTCAAAAATAAATTTGTATTCGCCAGTTTTTTTATCAGTAAAATAATCATCTATTGAATGAACAGGATATTTTTCGTTATCGCTCAATACCTTTGCCAGTGTGGTTTTACCGCTTCCAGGCAGACCTCGTAATAGGATTATCGATTTTTGGTTAGTCATTTATTTATGTTGGCAAATCTAACATTTGTCATAAATAAAAATAATCATTAGTTATATGTTGCGCCAAAATAAATCAACTTTATGGTACTCAATCCTTATCTATCATTTAATGGAAATTGCGAAGAAGCAATTAATTTTTACAAAGGCGTTTTTGGAGGAGAAATTACACAATTGTCTAGATTTGGTGAAACATCAGCTCCTGTACCCGATGACTACAAAGATAATATTATGCATATAGCATATAGGTTTGATGATAACACCATACTTGCTTCTGATTTAATGCCTGGAAATCCGTTTGTAATTGGAAATAATTTTTCTCTTTCTGTAGATGTGATGCAAATTATGGAAATGGAAAAAGCATTCGACAAACTAGCCGAAGGAGGAAAAGTTACCATGCCATTACAAGACACTTTTTGGGGCGCTCGTTTTGGAATGTTAACTGATAAATTTGGCGTAAACTGGCTTTTTAATTGTGATTTGAATTAAGTTTACTATACTTTCTGTTTATCGTTTTATATCTCATTTCAATTTCTTGATTGCGTTCACATTTGCCAAATGGTTTTCCCTTTATAATTGGAATTTCAATGGTTTCTATATTTGTATCACATTCAAAATTTAATTTTACACTCACATTATTTAGTTGATTAATGGTACGTATTTTTTCGAGCGACCAAAGGTCATATTTATTCGATTCGGAAATGTAACCGTCTCTTGGAGATCCAGTAAATACAACAATATGCGGGATTCCTGGTGTGCAGTTTTCTGTTTTTTTTGTATGTGATATCAACTTGATTTCATACCTATCGTCACCTGCAAATCCAATACAAACAATTCCAAATACTCCACCATTTCCATATTTATTTATAAATCCGGTATTCATTTCAATATGTGTGTTAGGAATGGTTGCAGTAATAATTCTATCTTCTCCTTCAACAATCAATTTATTATTGTAATCATAAATTCTAATGATGTCGGGTGTGCCACAACAACCATGTTTAACAGCATAATAGTTTGATGGTTCGAGCATGATATCATCGCAATTTTGTTTGATTAATATATTCTTAGCGTATGATTTTGTCAATGGTTTAAGTTCAATTTCATAATTTGTATTTTGTAATTCACTACCTGTCGAAGTTTTTCTTTCGATGATATACTTGGCAAGAAAATTTTCGTGTACATTTTTCTGGGGTGTGAGATATATGATTTGGTATCGCGTTTCTATTGTTTGGTAGAGTATACCTTTTATGCTGTCATTTTTTATAATTTGAATGGATGAGCTTCCCGAATCGGTATAAATAGTTAAAGCCTCATCCGAATTTTTATGTGATAACCTTTCACATCCGGTGAGTAACAAAAGAAGTATCATATGATAATTCAAAAGCCTCATTCTTATGCTAATATAAACAATTAAATGGTTACACTTTAATAATTATGAATGGATTATGTTTAGCATAAACTGACATCTGTCAACTTTTTAGATTTATATCAAAATTATATTGCCACCTGTTAGATGATGCAGTTATGATTACAAATGAATTATTAGACCCTCGAAGTATTGTTATAGTTGGGGCTTCAAACGATGTTGCAAAGCCCGGAGGTAAAGTTTTAAAAAATATTATTGATTACAAATTTGATGGAAAATTATTTGCCGTAAATCCAAAGGAAATAAATGTTCAAGGAATTGAGTGTTTTTCATCATGTGTTGATTTACCCAATGTTGATTTAGCCATCATTGCCGTTTCTGCAAATCATGTTGAAGAAAATATTCGTGTACTTGCATTGCAAAAAAATTGCAAAGCATTTATACTTTTCTCTGCCGGATTTAGTGAAATTGGTGAAGAAGGAAAAGCGCTTGAGAAACGTTGCGTTGATATTGTGAATTCGGTTGGAGGTTCGTTAATCGGACCAAATTGCATAGGTGTTATTACCGAAAAATACAAAGGTGTTTTTGCGGGACCAATTCCTGCATTTGATCCGATGGGTTGCGATTGTGTTTCAGCTTCTGGAGCTACAATGGTTTTTATCTTAGAAGCAGCCATACCGCGTGGATTAAAATTTAGAAATATTTTTTCGATTGGCAATTCAGCACAAATTGGTGTTGAAGATGTTCTCGAATATTGGGATACAACTTTTGATGCCGAAAAAAGTTCGCGTATCAAATTATTGTATCTCGAGCAAGTTGCCGATCCCAAACGATTTTTAAAACATGCACGTTCATTGGTAAAAAAAGGTTGCCGTATTGCTGCCATCAAATCAGGTTCGACAGAAGCAGGTTCGCGTGCCGTTTCATCTCATACAGGTTCGCTTGCCGGCTCAAATACTGCTGTAAGTTCATTGTTCAGAAAAGCCGGTGTGGTGCGCTGTTACAGCCGTGTTGAATTGGTTTACGTTGCCGGAATTTTTGCACACAAACAATTACGTGGAGATAGAATTGCAGTGATTACACATGCTGGTGGACCAGGTGTGATGCTTACCGATGTACTTATAAAAGGAGGCTTGAAAGTTCCGAAAATTGAAGGACCAAAAGCCGATGAGTTATTAAAAAAATTATATCCCGGTTCTTCTGTTTCCAATCCAATTGATTTTTTGGCAACAGGAACAGCCGAACATCTTGGACATATATTAGATGCGGTTGATAACGATTTTGATGACATTGATGGTTCGGTGGTGGTGTTTGGAACAACAGGAATGTGGCGGATAGATGATGTTTACGAAGTGCTTCACCAGAGAATGAAAGTTTCTAAAAAACCAATTTTTCCAATTCTTCCATCTGTTATTCAGGCTGCCGAAGAAGTGAGTCATTTTCATTCAAAAGGACATGTTAATTTTACCGATGAAGTGAGTTTTGGTTATGTGCTATCACGCGTTTATAAAACTCAAAAACCGTATGATGAAACAGAACCAATTTCAGTTAATCATCAGCAAATCCGACAAATTATCGAATCATCAAATGATGGATATTTATCTCCAGCTAAAGTTGCACAATTACTTGATGCCGCAGGAATAAATAGAGTGCAAGAGCAAACAGTGATTAATATGGAGGATGCCGTTAAACATTCAGAAATATTAGGTTTTCCATTGGTAATGAAAGTTGTAGGACCAATTCACAAAACTGATGTTGGTGGTGTGAAGTTAAATATCAATTCGATTGAAGATGTAAAAAATAATTTTACCGAATTGATGAAAATAAAAGATGCAACTTCAGTTTTACTGCAACAACAAAAATCGGGAATAGAAATTTTTATTGGTGCGAAATACGAAGACAAATTTGGGCATCAAATTTTGTGCGGACTGGGTGGAATTTTTATTGAAGTGTTTAAAGATATTTCATCGGCATTGGCACCGGTTGGACGAGATGAAGCGCAAGCGATGATCAAACATTTGGCATCGTATCCGATTATTCATGGTGTGCGTGGAAGGGAAGGAGTGAATGAAGAAATGCTGATTGAAACCATTTTGAAATTATCGGCATTGCTGGCTGCAGCTCCCGAAATTAAAGAACTCGACATTAATCCGTTGCTTGGCTCTATAAACGATTTGGTTGCTGTTGATGCGAGGGTGATGATTGAGAAATAATTTTTGTAAATTCATTTTTTAATTTGAGATTTTTTCACATTTTTGAGTAACAAAAATGAAATAATTTGTTCATTCAAAAATTCTCACATACTCAACAATTGTCCTATGATAGTAACCACCATGACTCTCACGGAAATCAAACGCGCTCTCTTGTTTGATTATGAAACCGAATTAAAAAGTAAAATCAATCTTATTCAACATCAGCACAAATCAGATTGGATTCGGTGCAAGAAAAAAGAAACATTAACAACCATTCATTTTGAAACGAAGACCAAAAATAAATGGCGGCTATTAGTTCAAACATCACAATACAGTAATCAGGTTTTATCGTATTTATGTTTTTATGATGAGGTTGGAATAAATGTTTATTACCTCACCACAAACTTAGCTCCGTTAGCTTTTTTGTATTATAACACCCATTTTTTTAAACGTTATCGCGAGCGAATGAAACTGAATATTGAAAAACCAGAAGACCTGATAAAGCATTTTATTAAAAACAATATTTTTATGGTTCCGCATGCTCAGGAAAACGAAGGGGAAAAAGGAAGAGTTTTTACACGCATGGATTCGGGTGCCGGTTTAGGTCTTGGCATTTATCACGAAGAAGGTGATATTTTTGAATTTAAGACGTTTGTAGATTTAAGTCTGCTAACAGAAAATCAAAAAAAGAAAATGAATGAAATATTTTTAGAATATTTTAACAAATTGATGATAGCGTACGAAAAGCGATTGCCTAACATTATGCATAAATTAGGATTGAGATAAATTCATTAATTGACATACTTCACAGTGAGCGATAACGGGAGTTTAGATAATAGAAAGTATAATCAAATTTGTTTCGCTCCTACGGAGCTTTGTTTCTAGGTTGTTTATCTGTTATTAAGATTTATCCCCTACGGGGATGTTATACCAAATATTAAAAGTATTTTCAATTTAAACCAACGACTCACATAACTCCGTAGGAGTGTAATAGTAATAGAAAATATGGAAAACAAAATGTTAAGCTCCCTAGGAGCGACACAAAATTAATCCATTGCTTGGTTCAAAAAACGATTTGGTTGCAGTTGATGCGAGAGTGATGATTTGAAAATAATTTTAATATTTCTTTTTCCGTGGATTTTGTCTTGTATCCCAAAACGTAATTAAGTCAATGCGGTTAGGATATATTTTATAGATAAGCAAATTGTGTGGAGTAACTAAAACTTAGTGAGCATTTTTCTTATTGGTCTTTCTGAACATTTTAAGACGTTCCGAAATATATTCAATCA